>CAZXVN010000581.1:0-2068 GCA_964643945.1 uncultured Lentisphaeraceae bacterium
GGCGACGGTGGCGTCCTGGGGTGCTGACGCTTCCGGGTCCATCGCTCACTCATTCACGATCACCAGCCCGGTTGCGCCCTCCACCGTTTTGACAGGGCTGACATTCGGCACGGGTTTCGCCGGCGGGGGAAGGCGACGGGCCAGATTGGGAACGGCTTGGATCAGAGGCAGGGCGTAGTTGATCTTCACTGCGAAGTTGACGTTCTGCGGGATCGAACCGGTGTACTCGAAGACCGTTACGGCGTTGAGTTGGGCCACGACCAGGCCGACGGCATTGCCGGCCGAGTCAGCCAAGACGCCACCGGAGTTGCCCCCTTGGATTGAACCGCTCCCCAAAAACTGGACAGGGTGCTAAGATATAATCCGGCCAGTAACTGGGAGCACAATAAATGAGCGACAAGCGAAAGAAACACGCACCCGGATTCAAGGCAAAAGTGGCCTTGGACGCATTGCGTGAACGTGAAAGCGTGCGAGAGATATCGACGCGCCACGGCGTGCATTCGACGCAAGTGAACCTATGGAAGTCGCAGCTTCGCGAGGCCGCCACCGGGATTTTTGAACATCCCGCAAGCAATCCGAACAAGAAGCAGGCGCGAGACTCCGAACTCTTTGAGCAGATCGGCCGGCTGGACATGGAATTGGCGTGGCTAAAAAAAAAGTTCCCCGAGATCGCCGAATGATCTCAGGACTCTCGTGGACTCCTGCGGGCGGTTTCCCGCGGCGCGCCAATGCGCGCTTCTGGGACTGCCCCGTTCGACATATTACTACCACCCGGCGCCCGAGTCGCCGGAGAATCTGGGCATCATGAGAAGGATTGACGAGGAACATACCGAGCACCCCTTCCTAGGCGTGAGGAGCATGACGCTCTTTCTGAACCGGACGTGCAGCGGCATCTGGAACGTGAAACGCGTCCGCCGCCTCATGCGGCTGATGGGACTGGAGGCGATCTACCCGAAGCCGCACTTGTCCCGGCCCGACATCGGTCACACGATCCACCCCTACTTGCTGCGCGACGTGGAGGTCATTCGCCCCAACCAGGTGTGGTGCTCAGACATCACGTATATCCCCATGCAGACGGGCTTTATGTACCTGACTGCGGTCATGGACTGGTACAGCCGCCGCGTGCTCGCCTGGGAACTGTCAAACACACTGGATGCTCGCTTCTGTACGGACGCGCTGGACGCTGCGTTCGCCCGTTTCGGCAAGCCGGACATCTTCAACACCGACCAGGGATCCCAGTTCACCGGCGCGGCGTTCCAGAACCGACTCGCCGCCCTCGGCGTTCGTCCCAGCATGGACGGCCGACGCCGCGCCCTCGACAATGTCTTTATCGAACGCCTCTGGCGCAGTGTCAAGTACGAGGACATCTACATCCGCTGCTACGAGAACGGCGGGACGCTCTGGCCCGGCCTCAAAACCTATTTCGGGTATTACAACCATCGCCGTTCACACCAGAGTCTCGGCGGTCAGACCCCAGACGAGGTCTATCATGAAACAAACTGACCCCGCAACCGGGGGACCAGTCCCCCGGACCCCCTGGGATTTTCCGCTTTCGAGAAGAAGGCAAAAGAGCCGACGGAAGAGCGACCAACCGCCGGCCCTAAAGGCTACTGCCTTCTTCACGGTCCGGCGCTCGGGTTGCGTCCCCGCAGAGCCCTATCCCCCGAACCGCAAATATAGTGTAGCACCGGGCGAACGACTGTGCTATGCTTTTCACGATCTTACGTACGCCAACGGCGGCGTACCGACAGAAAACACGAGTTGGTTTTATATCTTAGCAAAGCCGGTTTACTGTCCAGCCCATGGGGAGCGGCTTGGTTCGAGGCCGTAATCTGCATGGTGCGGATATCGTCCTGAAGTCCCGAAAGGGCGCTGACGGCGCCATCTGTGTATTTGGCCGCGCTTCCCTGGATTCCGGGGTTAGGGTATCCAATTGTGAAGACCTTGTCGCCCATCTCTGGAATGGACTGGGCCAGGGACAGGGGGCTGAAGCCCTCGCCTTCCAGTTTAAGCAATGCCACGTCGTTCCGGCTGTCGGCGCGGACGACCTTGGCGGGGTGGGTCTTGT
>CAZXVN010000582.1:0-4401 GCA_964643945.1 uncultured Lentisphaeraceae bacterium
AACCAGGATGGGCTTGCGTGGCCAGGCAAGTGTGCCCAGTAGCCGGAACGGTAGAAATCCGTATCTGTCTCGACATCTCGTTGAAGTAGTGGTAGTTGCGCATGTGGAGTGCGCGGAAGATCGCTGGAACTTCGGTCTAAATAAAAGGACTTTATTTTCAACAGCCCGAAGTCTGACCGGCAGGAGGCGCGGCGGCGCGAGCCGCAGGAAACACAAGGAGCGGATCGATGAAGCGGAGTGATGGAGTAGTGGAGTAGCGGGGCTTTAGCACCGTACTCACGGGGCGGATTTCAATCCGCGGCTCAACCGAACAGGCCTGTTTACCTTTTCAGGCTGTACCGCGCGAGGGCGCGGCGGGTGGCGGTGGTGAGGGGCAGGTCGGCTGGACACGCGAAACGCACGGGCGGCTGCCGTGCGGGGTCAGGGAGGCCCGCGACCGCTGCCACAGCGTAGACGTGCAGCAGGAGTTTGAAATGTGAAAAAACGTGGGTGACCGTGCCGAGCGGTTCGGCGCGGGAAGACCCTAACCCCGTCTGCTCACGCAGGGCGCGCAAGGCGTCGCGGCGCGTCGGCTGACGGGCGACAGCGCGGTTCGGCAGTTCCCACAGGCCGCTCAGCAGCCCATCCGACGTGCGCTGCGTGAGAAGGACGCGCCCGGTCTCGTCGCGAACCAGCACCGCCACGGCTTGCCGCGTCGGCGCGGTTTTCTTGGCGGGCCTTGCGGGAAATTCCGCTTGCCGATTCTCGCGGCGGGCCAGGCAGTCGCGTTTCAACGGGCAGGCGTCACAGGCGGGCCCGCGCGGCGTGCAGAGCGTGGCGCCGAGATCCATCATGGCCTGATTGAAATCGCCGGGCCGCCGAGAGGCCTGGATGTGCGGCAGGAGCCACGCGGCGAGTTTCGCGCGTGCGGCGGGCCTGCGGAAATCGCCGGGCCAACCGAGAAACCGCGCGAAGACGCGGATGACATTGCCGTCCACCACGGGCGCGTATTCGTTGAAGCAAATGCTGGCGATGGCCGCGGCGGTGTAAGGGCCGACGCCGGGGAACGCGGCCCATTGCGCCGCCTTCTGTGGCAGGCGGCCGCCTTGGGCGAGGACGGCCTGCGCGGCTTTCTGCAGGTTGCGTGCGCGGGAGTAGTAGCCGAGGCCTTCCCACGCTTTGAGCACGGCCTGCTGCGGTGCGGCGGCCAGCGCCGAGACCGTGGGGAAGGCCTCGAGGAAACGCGCGAAGTAGCCGCGCACAGTCTCCACCTGTGTCTGCTGCAACATGATCTCGCTGACCCACACGGCATAAGGATCAAGGTGGCCTCGCCACGGCATCTCACGTTTATGGGCGTTGTACCAGGCAAGCAGCCGGCGGTGGAGCGTGGCGGGCATGGCGGGACATCACGGCCGGCCCAGGTCGAGGACCATCGCGATCTCGGGACAGGTGAAGGGGTTGGCGTGCTTGGTGCAGTTGATGCAGCCCATGTAGAGCTTGTGCATCACCTGCGTCTTCGGGATAACCTTGAACCCCAGCGAGCTGAAGAACTCCGGGGCGAACGTGAGGACGATCACCTGCGCGGGCTGGAAGCGCCGGATCGTTTCAAGCAGGTTCGCAACCATCCGCGTGCCGACCTGATGGCGGCGGTAATCCTGGTGGACCGCGACCGACTGAATCTCAACTGCGGCGCGTTCCGGCTCGCCGATTTCGGGCAGGATCTGCCATGCGGCGCAGCCGACGATGCGGGCGTCGGCTTCGCTGACGACAAAGCGGTCGATGTTCTGAATAATGTCGCCGATGGGACGCGAGATCAGATCCTCGTTGTGACTGCGGATGAGATTGAAAATCTGCTCCGCGTCTTTGAGAACGGCGGGCCGGATGGCGGGCGGGGTCTGGTCTTGCATAGGCTTGAATGTCCTTAAGGAATCATCAATCGAATGAACGCGCAACTCTGAACGCATTAAGTTGTTAAAGGATATCATAAGGGTCCGCCGGAATCCAATCCCGCAATGGGGCGCGTCCGCTATGGGCGCAGATTTGTGAAGAGAAGGCGGTCATGGCTTGAGTATCCGTGACCGCTTGCCCTCCAATCCGTCGAGCACTTCGAGCATGCGTGGTTTGCGGGCGTTCTCTCAGGCATCAGATCATGGATGCGGCACACGCAGCATGTCCAGGAACTCCCGGGGGCTCACAACCTGGACCGCACCCGCGGCCTTCTGTGGAAAGTGTTTCTTGTTCCCCGTGACCAGAACCGCATGCGCCTCCGCCGCCACTTCCAGAAAGGGGAGATCATCCGGGTCGGGCAGGGCCGCATCCAGGGGCATTGCGGTGACGGCCTCGGCACAATCGTTCAGAAAATGCAGAAAATCCCGAACGGCCTCGGCATCAAGATGCAACCGTGGTTCCGCACACACGCGCCGGTATTCGGTCATCAGCCTGCCGTCAAGAGCCGCGACGAGTCGGTTCTCGCTCAGCAGATCCAGAATGAGGGCGCAGGTTCCGCCCTTCGTCATCATTCCGGAAACAAGCACGTTGGTTTCGAGCACGACCTTCATGCCTTGCCCTTAGCGCGGCGGGTGTCCGCAATGATCGCGTCAATCTTCGCCATGGGCATGTCTGCTGTACCTGCCAGAGCCGCGCTCTCGCGCACCCGTTCCAACGCCACCTTTGCCCGCGCCCCGCGGATCGCCCGCAACTCTTTGTCGAAGCATTCGGGACGCACCGCGGACACGATTGCGAAGGGGCGCCCGTTGGCCGTGAGCACGACTTCCTCGTCACGGTCCAAGCCACGGCGCATCGTCCCTGTGTTCACACGAAACTCTCTGGCAGACATGAATTTCATCCAGCTTCCTCCTCTTATGGCAAAAACAGCGTACCAAATCCGGCACACATATCAACCCATAATTGGCTTTTCTGTGGCAAGTTCGTGTTCATTTCGCTACCTCTTTAAGTCGGTGAAACAGCGCCTGCCGATGATAACCGGGACAACCGGTCTCGGCGGCATGTCTCCGGGACTTCGGGTAATTCCGGCAATGAACCTCCTCAACCTCCTCCTCAGCTCTCCTCGACGAGGGGCAGGACGCATTCGCGGGTCTTGCCGGCCCGCTCGACGGTGAGGGTTACGCGTTCGCCGGGTTTGCGCGGGTCGAGAATGGCCTGAAGGTCTTCAATGGTGCGCACGGGAACCGTGTCTACCGCCGTGATGACATCGCCGAAGATGAGGTCGCCGAGGCGGTTGACGCCAATGCCCGTGAGGCCGGCAGCGGCGGCGGGGGTCTGCTCGAAGACAGCGTAGAGGGCCACGCCCTTGATGCCGGCGCGGGCGGTGACGTGGTCGGGCAAGAGCTGCACGCCGAGACCTGCACGCGTGACGCGGCCCTTCTCGATGAGCTGGGGAACCACGCGCGAGACGGTGTCGGAGGGAACCGCGAAGCCGATGCCGGCCGAAGCGCCGCTGGGGCTGAGGATGGCGGTGTTGACGCCGATGAGGCTGCCGCAGCCCATCAGCAAAGGGCCGCCCGAGTTGCCGGGGTTGATGGCGGTGTCGGTCTGGATCACATCGCAGATTTTGCGTTCGGTCATGGAGGTGATGGTGCGGCCGAGCGCGCTGACAATGCCTGCGGAGAGGGTGGTGTCGAGGCCGAAGGGGTTGCCGATGGCGTAGACCTGTTGGCCGACCTGGAGGTCGCGCGAAGGGGCGACCGTGACGGGGTATAGTTTCTCTGGAGGGGCGTCGATCTTAAGCACGGCGAGGTCGTAGTCCGGCGCGATGCCCACGAGCTTGGCGTCGTAGCGGGTGCCGTCCGGGAAAGTGACGGTCAGGGTGCTGGCCTGGTACACCACATGGTAATTGCTGACGATGTGGCCTTGCTTGTCCCAGACGAAGCCTGAGCCCGCGCCTCGTGGCACCTCATAGAGTTGGAAGCCGAAGAGCCCGCTGCGCACAAGGGCGTTGTTGGCGACCGAGACGACGGAAGGCGAGACGCGCGTGTAGACTCCGGTGGCTTCCGACTCGGAGACGGTCCCCGCAACGTGCGGCAGGGTCTGGGCTGCGAGGGCGACCTGATTGGTGATGGCGGCGATCATGGCTAGGTGGGTCTGCCAGCGCCGTTGGTTGTCATGGAGCTGGAACGCCAAAAAAACGGTCATGGCGATTAAGGCCAGCGTCAGGAAGGGTGAGCGTGTTGTCTGCATGGTTTAAGCATACCGGATGACGGCTGGCTCTTCGAGTGGAAAATGGGTGTGTGCGAAGAGAGGGGCGCGAAGAGAGGGGCGCACCAAAGTTGGCAATGGTATGGCGGGTTGAGAAAAGTGTATAATTCCCGATTTAAAGAGGAGGTGCGCGTGGATTGGCCCCTGTTTTTCAGCAAATTTATGCTGATTTTTTTTTCCGGGCTCGGCTACAAGAGCGAGTTGGCA
>CAZXVN010000583.1:0-19138 GCA_964643945.1 uncultured Lentisphaeraceae bacterium
GCGGAAAGTGCGGCACCGTGAAGGCGAGGTAGGAGAAGAAGGGCTTGTCCGCGTATTTCTCGGCGTGTTCCTTCAGGCAGCGGATCGCATGGTCGGCGAAGGCGGTGGAGGTGTAGTAGCCGCTGTCCTTGGCGACGGGCGGCAGCGGCTTGTCATCTTCGAGGATCGAGTTCGGATTAAAATTGTGGTCGTGATCCTGCAGGTCGTAGGAGTGGTCGAAGCCGCCGTCTGCCACGGGTTTGGGCGCGCCGTTCACATGCCATTTGCCGGAGTGGTAGCTACGGTAGCCGAGCGGCTTGAGCCGCTGCGGCAGGGTGCGCGTCCAGAGCGGCAGAAGCCCCTGCTTCGGATCCATGTGGATCTGCTGGGGATAATAGCCGGTGAGCAGCGCGGAGCGCGTGGGCCAGCAGCGCGCGGTGTTGTAGCACTGCGTGAAGCGCAGCCCGCTCTTGGCGAGGCTGTCGAGGTTGGGCGTGGCGACCTCCGAGCCGTAACAGCCGATGTCTGAGTAGCCGAGGTCATCCGCGAGGATGATCAGGACGTTTGGTTTTTTCGCGGACGGCTCGGCGGCGAGGCCATAGCCGCCCAGCGCAAGCAGGACAGCAACGGTCAAGAGGCGTTGTTTCATGGAGGAGATATTAAGCAGTGTTGCTCATTGGCGCAACCTTGATTTTTTTGTGGCTCGTGACGCGACCCGTCGCTAGTACGCCTTCTGGGCTTGGATGCCCTTGCTTTGGCCCTGGCGACGGCCTTTGTCGAACTGGGAGGCGTTGAACATCTGGATGGTGTCGTTGGATTGGTTCAGGTTGTCCTGATAGTCGATCGATTGCTTCGCGGACGGCTGGCCCTGCGGCGCGGCGGGGGCGGGCGCGTTCTCAGGCCTGCCGAGCCATTTCTCTCCGCGGAAAAAGGCGTAGCGGGAGTCACCCTCGCGGGCGATGACGGTGGCCTTGCCTCTCAGGTTGTCGGCCATGAACAGGCCGCGCAGGTCCGTCTCGCCGCTGCGGAGCTCGCTGTCCGCGCTGCCGATGGCCTTGACGTGAACCTCGGGCCGGTAGCCGCCCTTCACGGTGTCGAGCACGTTGGCCCGCACGCGGCCGCTGGCCGGATCTTCCTGCACTTCGATCTTGAGCGGCGTGATGAGCACCAGGCCGCTGGTGAACAGGTCGTCGCCACGGCAGATCACCAGATAGGCGGCCTCACTCGTGAGCTTGAGGGTGATCGGTCGCTCCTTCTCGACATAATCTTTGCCATCGCCGAGGCGGATGGTTTCCTCGAACTCGGGGCGGATTCCGGCCAGCTGGACGCTGGTGATCTTGCTCAGGTTCTTCTGCTGGAGGTACAGCTTCATGAGGTCGACGCGGTAGATTTGGAGGAAGGCCTCTTTGATGTTGCGGTACTTGACCGGCAGCACAACCGGCTCGCCCGGCTTGACCACAGTCACCTCGTCGAGGGCGATGCGCTTCTCCTCGAAATAGGCGATAGCCTCGGCCGCGTCCGGGTAGAGCGTTTTGACGTTGCTGTAGCACTCGATGGCTTTGGCCGGCTTACCTTCGGCATGGTAGATCTGGCCGAGGATGTAGCGGGCGAAGTCGCGGTCTTTGCTGTCTCCGTCAGCGACGACCTTGGCTGCCGCGAGCGCTTCGCCGTAGCTGTTTTGCCAAAACAGGCCGAGGGCCGTCATGTATTGGAAACTCGGCGCGAGCGGACTGTCGGCGAAACGCGTGGCAAAGTCGCGGCTGAGACTGACGACAAGCGGATAGTTCTTCAGATCGAGCATGCAGTTTGCGAGGCTGAAGCTCGCGTCGTCCGCCAGCGGGTCTTTCGGGTCATGCGCCAGAAACGAGGCGAGCATCCCGGCGGTCCGCTTGAGCATGGCGATCTTTTCCGGCTGGCTGTCGTCTTCCTTGGGCAGCTCATGGGCTTTGGGGGCTTTGCGGTAGAGCACCTGCGAGAGGGCGAAGTAGGCCGACGCCACTTCGGCGGTGTCCGGATACTCGCGCCACAGGCGCTCTTGGAAGTCGATCGAGCCCAGGAACCGTCCCTCGTCCTCGAGCACGGCGCTGATCGCCGAGTCGTTGGCGAAGCTGGCGGTGATGGCCACACGGAAGACGAGCCACGAGCGCTCGAACTCGCCGATGTCCTTGTAGGCCCTGCCGACGGTCAGGATCCGGTCGAAGGGGATCTCGAGTTGCGGATAGCGTTCGCGCAGGATCTCGAACAGTTCGACGATTTTCCGCGCGTCGTAGAACGTCGGGGCCGTATAAATCCACAGCAGCATCCGGGCGAGTTCGCTTTCGTTGTATTTCGGGTTGCTCTTGAACACCGCGGACAGGTGTTCCAGCGCCGTGGCGTAAGCGCCGTCGTCAAAGTGACACTTTCCGAGCGCGTACCGCTCGCCGTCGTTCATCTCGTACGGGTCGGGCGACTTCTCCCCGGCCGCAAGCACGGTGAGCTCTGATCCGGGGCCGATGGACAGGAAGGCCGGGTTGTTCAGCTCGCGGATCACCGGGGGCAGCAGGCGGTACTTTCCGGGAACGTAGCCGGTGAGTTCGAACGACACGGCCTGAAGCCAGCGCTCGAAGTACAGGATGATTGAGGAGTCGGTGATTTTCTGGCCGGTCGTCCACGCCGGGCTGGCAGACAGGGAGCCCTCCGTCAGGCGTGCGCCGGGAGGCAGGGCGATCTCCAGCGCATAGCGGCGGCCGTCCTGATGCCAGCCGCGGTTGTGGCCGGCCTGTACCGTGAGGCGCTGGCCGTTCTCCAGGTTCTTGACGGGTGAGCTGCTCCCGGCGCCAACCGGGCGGCCCCGGTAGTCGAGTTGGGCGTGAAGGAGTCTCACATATTGCATAGACGGAACGATCAGGTCGGCCGTCGGCTGGGTATCCGGCGAAAATCCGAACAGGGTGGCGGCGTAGGTATAACGTCCGCGTCCGCGCATCTTGAATTCAACGACGTTCCGGTCCGCCTTGACCGCCTCGCCCGGCACGGGCAGAAGATGCAGCCCCTGCGAGCCCGCCGCCTTGACCGTGCCGATCTCGCGGCCGTTGACGACGACGTCGATCTCCAGATCGGCCTTCTGCTCTTGGCCTTTGCCGAACCAGGCGGACAGCGCCGCCACAGCCGGGCCGCGGGCGCGGGAGGTGGCGAAGCCGAAGCAGCCGTGGGCCTTGAGCAAATGCTGCGCCGCCGCAGCGGCAGCTTTCGATTCAGGCTTCGCTTCGGCGAACGCGAGCAGGACCATGGCCGTGGTCTCGTCGGTGTCGTTCATCCAGGCGGTCTTGCAGCCGCTCTCCCAGCATGCCGGCTGATCGGCTTCGGGTTTGATTTTCGCTTCGAGAATGCCGGCGAGTTCAACCGCGATCTCCTTGCGGTCGAGATTATAGAACGCTCGGGCCAGACAGGCCAGGGTGGCGTTGCCCAGCGTGTTGCGGTCGCGGTAGAGCCGGTTGCAGTTGGCGAAGTCAGCGCGCTTGTCGCAGGAGAGCGCGTGAAGGATCACGGCCTTGCTGTCGCTGTCGTTCGCGTCGCACCCTTCAAACTGCTTCTGCAGATAGGACGCCGCCTTGTTGAGGGTGTCGGGGTTGACGGCGACTCCGGCCTGCCGCGCCTGGACCAGCGCCCAGAAAACGCGCGCGGTCGTGAGGTGTCCCACCGTCTGCCCGGGCCAGCTTCCGTCCGTGCTCTGGCCGGACACCAGGTCGGCGACCAGCGCCCGCGAGCGTTCCGCGAGCTGGCGGGCATACGTGTCCTCCACCCGGCCGCTGTTCGCATACGACAGGGCGGCGGCGGCGGTCAGCAGGTCGTTGGCCGGATGCTCATCCCAGCAGGGGGAAGAGATGCACGCCATGTCCGCGCACGGAGTTGTCCCCTGTCGGCGGAGCGCCATATCGAGCACGGACGTCCGCACGTCGGGGCCGAGGGCGACCGTCATCCAGACCGAGGAATAGGGGCGGTTGCTGGAAAGGCCGAGCACCGCAGCGGTGTCCGACTCGGCAACGCCGCCCGCGTGCGCCGCGTAGGGAAGGCCCCAAGGTTTTACGGGAATCGATTGTGCAAGCAGGTCCGCGTTGGGTCCCGCGGAGCCTTTCAACTCGAGGACGATTTCCAATGCGGCGGGCGCCGTGAACGCGTCAAAGGTCACCTCGGCACCGGCCTTGGCCTTGACCTCGACGGTCTTCTCGCGGGTTGCGGGCGCCTTGGAGGGATCTTTCGCGTCGAGCACGCGCAGCGTCAGGAGCACCGGTCCGGCATAGCCTGTGAGATTATGGATGCGCCCGACCGCGCGGAGTTCGTCGCCCTCGCGCAGGAACGACGGTGTCTTCAGCTCCACAAAGAAATCCTTGCGCGTGAGGGTCTGGGCCCGGGCCTCACCGACGAGCGTCTCTGCGGTGCAGCCGCGCGCGGTCAAACGCCAGCCGGTGGTGGTTTGCGGCATCGGGATCGAGACCACCGCTTTACCGTCAGGGCCTGTGATGACCGAGGGCAGCCAGCGTCCTTCGCCGCGCACCTCGCGGCGGGGCGTGTCGGCCGGCTTCCCAGATGCGGATGGCCTGTTGTCGCGCCTGTCGGCAAGCTCGGGTTGGGGCTCATAGCCGTCCGCATCTGCAGCCGCAAGGGCGTCGTTGCCTAGCCAGCCAGCGGCGCCAGCGTCCTGCCCTTGCTCGCCTCCGGCAACTCTGGCAAAACGGCCGTTAACGGTCCCGCCGGGAGCCGAAGGCCGGGCAAGTCCGGGTCCCCTGGCGGTGATAATACGTCGGTCGGGCTCTAATTGAACGCGTTCGCTTTCGGCGCGGACGAGGCGGCTCGCCTCGGCGGTTACATCCTTGGCTACTGATCGCGGCGCCCCGTCATAGCGGAAACCACAAGTCGCGCCAACCTTGAACTCAGCGTGGCGGCGCGCCTCTTTCTGGAAGAAGTCCAAGATGCCCGGGGTGCGGTCCGGATAGCTGGCGAACAGCGCTTCGTTGACAAGCGCGAGGCTCAGCTCCGTCTCCACGGGCTTGCCGGTCTGGTCGGTGACGGCGATTGCCACTTTGCCTTCTTCGCCCGGCAGGAAGGAGTCCTTGAGCGGCTTGAGCACGATCTTCAATTCGCGCTCCACGGTGAAATCCTTGGCTGCGGTGCGCAGTTCACGTCCGTCGATCACGGCGGCGGCGAGGCGGAAGTTCGGGAACAGGTCGTGGCCCACTGTGACGTCGATGCCGGTGTAGCCTTTCTTTAAGTCAACGATCTGATGGCGCAGGATGGTCTCGCCTTCGTAGGTGAGCAGCGCGAGCCCTTGACCGAGGCGGGAGTGGAGGCGGACCTTCACGTTCTCGCCGACCTTGAGCGTGGCGGTGTCCGCGAAAAAGCGGAGCTTGACCGCGTCGTCGCTGTCGGAAACGGTGACTGGGCATCCGCCCGTGACGGTCTGCTTGAAGCGGTCGGTTCCGACCGCGCGGATGACATACGCGCCACCCTTTTCCAGTTTCAGGGAGAGCCGTCTCTTACCCGTGACGGGATCGGTCGCAGCGTCCATTTCTTCGACTTTCACCTCGGCGTCGGGAGTGCCTGCCTGATTCATCCAGGGCAGGAGGGTCATGATGCGTGTGGTTTTTGTCACCTCGCGGCGCAGGACCGAGACCTTGAGCGTTTCTCCCGCCGGCTGGCCGTCGGCGCCGGTGGTCACGAGGTCGACGTCGAAGGGCTCACCTGCGATGACCACCGTTTGGCTGGGTTTGGCCGCAATCCCGAACCCGAGACGGGCAAGGGTGAGGGTCTCGGCGGTCGAGACATTGTCGCCTTCCAGCGCGGCGGCGAAAGTCAGCGGCGAACCGGGACGCATGGCCGAGGTGTCAAAGGTCAGCTTGGCCGTTCCGGCGTTGTCGGTCGTGACGGACTGGATGCGCCCGTCCGGAAGGGTGCAGCGAAGAAACCGTCCGGCCACCGCTTCGCCCCAGTAATAATCCGCCTTAAGGGTGGCCTCGACGGTCTCGCCGCGGAAGTAGACGCGCCGCGGGAAGGTCATCGCAAGCCTCATTTTTTCAAGTTTGAACGGACCGACTTCGAAGGTGCCGGTGAAACGCAGGCTTGCGCCACCCTTGAGTTCCTGATGGGCGGCGATGGTGTAGACGCCGGCCGGCGCGCCGGCCGGAAGGGCGAGCGAGGCGTCGAAGGTGCCGAACCGGCTGAGGGTGACGCTCTGTTCGGACAGCAGCCGGCCTTGGGGGTCGGCGATGCTCACCTTGAATTCCGGCTGGGCAGGCACGGCATAGGCGTCTTTGCGGACCTCGCGCAGGATGCCGCGCAGGGCGACGGTCTCGCCCGGCAGGTAAGCCGGCCGGTCGGTGTAGAGGAACCCCTTCGGAGTGAGACCGGAGGACAGCTGCAATCCGGCGAGGTCGAGGTTGAAAGCCGCCGCGTGTCCGTTGCGCAGGGCAAAGACGCGGACGTCTGCGAGGCTCTTCAATGTTTCGAGCGTGGCCGTATAGACGCCGTCGGCATCCGTTTTGCCGGTGGCAGCCACCGCTGCCCCGTCGCTGACAAGCAGTTCGGCGCCGCTGGCCGGCTGGCCGGTGAGCATGTCCTGCGCAAAGGCCAGGACTTCGCGACGGCTCGACTTGACGACGATCTCCAGATCGGAGCGGAGCACCAGGACGGTGGACTCCAGCGCGTCGTCGCCCACGGTCACCACGAAGGCTCCGGGCCGGTTTCCCTCGAACGGGATTTCGATGTCCTGCTCCAGCGGCTTGTACTTGGCGAACTCCGCGAGCGGGAGATCCCATGTTTTGTCGGGCTGGATCAGGGAGACGTCCAGGGCGTCGACGTCCCCGATGCTGTGCATCTTGCGGAAATAGGCCTGCAGGTCGAGCCGGTAAAGGCGCACGGTCACCTTCTCGATGTTGCGTGTTTTGAGTCGGACGACGGGCTTTTCGTTCGTGCGGAAGGTGCGCTCGGTGGAGAGGGCGAGGGACTTCCGGGTCAGGTCCGCGATCCGTGCGGAGGCTAAAGCGTACCCGGAATCGCCGGCGAGTTTCTGCTGCAGTTTGAGCGCCTTTTCGAACTCGCCGAATTTTTCCTCCAGAATGACCGCGCTCCGGAAGAGCGCCGCGTTGGCCTCGGCCGAACCGGGATACTTGCTGACGAGCTTGGCCCACTCGTCGACAGCCTTCTGGTAGCTGGCCCGGATGGCGGGCTTATCGCCTTTGGCTTCCTCCAGCTCGATGGCCCGGGACTCATGCAGGGCGCCGAAAACATAAAGGATCTGCGACGCGCGGGGATCGAGCGGGTGGGCGCGCAGGAACATGTCAAAACGCTCAGCGGCCAAGGCGTCCTGCTTCTCCGCCAGGGCGTCCATGCCGGTCCTGAACTCGGTGTCGATGACGGCCCCCTGGCACTCGGCCCACTGCGGCCCGTTGGGATACTCTTTGATGTAGGACGTCCAGGCGTCGATGGCCTCCCCGTATTTCTTCTGGGCGCAAAGAAGCTGCCCGCTCCGGAAAAGCGCGCGCATCTTAAGGTTGGCGTAGAATGTGGCGGGAGCGGCGCGGAGTTCAGGATCCGCTTTCGAGGCGAGGTCGCCGGCGGGGATCGTAAAGCCTTTGCCAGCCATGAAATCGCGATACGCGGCAAGGGCGTCGTCGCTGCGTCCGGCACCTGCGTAAGCCTCGGCCAGCATCCAGGCCGCGCGGACGGCGCGGCTGCCGTCCGGAGCGGCGGCGAGGTATTCGCGGCAGACCTTGATGGCGGTGTCGAGGTCGGGATCGCGAAGAACAAAGAGGACGGTGTCGCCGGACGGGAGGCCGCCCGTGTCGCCGATGCCGGCCATGGCGTTGGGGGATGCAGCCACGGTTTCATTGCGAGGGGCAAAACAGGACTGAACCATGAGCCAGCGCAAATCGGCTTGAAGCTTGCCGATCGCTGGAGAGAAGGGCGCTTTTTGGGAGGGGGCGGACAGCTTGAGCAAATCCTCGATCTCCAGGCGGGCCTGGACGGCCTGACCTGCGCGGAGCTGGCTTTCCGCCAGCCCATAGCGGGCTTCGAAGATGTGCCTGCCTGCCGGCGGCGGGTTCTGCATGGGCAACCGCGCAGACCCTGAGCCCGCGGGCCCGATCCAGGCCGGATCGAATTCCGACAAATAGGCCTGGTAGTCTTGGACAGCCTGAGAAAAATTTTCCGCGCCTTGGATGGCCCGGCATTTTTTGAGCAGGATGTCGTCACGCGAGTCTCTCGAAAGCTCCATGCCCAGCGCTTTTGTGTAGAGGCTGTAGGCCTTGGCGAAGTCGGGTTTGGGAGCGTCGGGCGCGGCCGGGTCGGGCGGGGCCGCAAGCTTATCCGCAAAGGCCGTGATGACGCCTACGAGCGCCTGCTTGCGCTCGGCTGACAAGATGCGCCCCGCTTCTTTTTCAAAAAGTTCCGCAGCCTCCTCAAACTTCTTCTGCTCGACCAGCGCCTGTGCGTTGAGGAAGACCGCCTTATATGCCCATGACGATTTCGGGAAGCGCTCCGGCAACGCCGCGGCGGTCGCAGCGGCCTCCGCGAATTTTTTCGCGTTCAACAGCGCGACGCCTTTGAGATACCACGCCTCGTCCGCCCGGGGATCCCCCGTGGTCACGAGCCGGTCCGCTACGGCAATCGCTTCGTCGAAGCGCCAAGCCCGCATCTCGGCCTGCAATTGATCCATCTTGTCGGGCTCGTCTGCCGTGGCCGTCCATCCGATACCCAGACACAGCGCCAGCGCCGTCGGAACGACCCCGCACCTTTTTTTCAATTTTGCGTTCATTGCTTTTCCCCTCCGTTCAAAACCTTGCGGCGCTGAGTGGACGCACCCGTAGGCGTTTCCGTTTACACGGCACCATGACACCACATTCGGCCGATTCAGTTGTCATGATCCGGCAAAACAATTGTAAATAAATTGTCATTATTAAGCTTCCCGCAGGTGAGGGTCCGTGCTGGCTGAAAAGAGATTCCTGATCCCCGGCCGGGGCTGGGCCGAGGACGCGACAGCGGCCCGCTATGACCTGACTGATCGCGGCGCAGACCTGCCGGCCGGCATCGAGAAGGCGAGACAGACGCGCAATGCTTAGTCAACCACCAATATATAGGTTCATGGTTTCAAATGGAATAAGTGTTTTGCCAGGGCCCCCCGGACAGTCGGAACGGCGGGACGGGCTGGATGGTGACGGCATAAGAGTTGTGCTCGGGTTGGATGATCGAGGGCGGTGTTCCGCCCGAGGGCCGGTGCGGAGCAAAAAGAAAGCCCGCCGGTGATGGGAAAGGGGGCCGCGCGGCACACTTCACGCGGGTCAAGAACAGAGCGCGGGAGCGTGCCAGATGTATCCGGGGAGTGAGACGGCACGGACGCGCGTACAAGCGCGGCGTTAGGGCACGCGGTGAGGGCGAGCGTATCCGCGTGCCGCAATCGTCGGCAGGGCCGTCAGGAGCATACGGGACGCACAGGAGGCGGTTGCTGCAACAGGAAAAGGGGGTGGCGCGACGCCGGTGCAAGCGTCTTGGGCCGGGCATTTGGCGGCTGCCGGCAAAGCCGAACTCTCCCGCCTTTGATTCCGACAGTATGTGATTCCGCACTTGTCGACACTCACCTTTCCTTGTATTCTCTCATCAATTCTAAGTTCACGGTTTATGCTTGAACCTGCCGTTTTTGGAAAGGGCTTACTATGCGAAACCCGATGATGACGATGTCGATCCGCCTTTTCGCGCTGATGGGGCTCATGCCCGTTCTGGCCGCCGACCTGAAAACCTTTCAGGAAACGTATCAGACGAACTCGGAGGAGATCCTCCAGAGCTATCAGCCTCAATTCGCCGCTCTGCAGCAGCAGTACAAAAAATCGCTGGAGGCGCTGAAGGCCCTTGTCCAAAGCCAGGGCGACCTGGCCAAGACCAAGGCCGCCATCGCCGAGATCGAGCGGTTCCAGAAAGAGAAGAGCCTTCCGGCCACGCTGGACGAGAACGGGCTGCAGGAAATCAAGGCTTTTCAGGTCTCCTACGTGAAACAGTACGCCAAGCTGGAAACGGACCTGACCGTGAAACTGGGAACGCTGACTACAAAGTACGAACGGGAGCTGGACCGCCTTCAAAAGGAGATGGTCAAGGCCGGGAAGCTGGACGAGGCGACGGCTGTTCTCGCGGAAAGGGAAAAGGCGCAACGCGCGATCAAGGGATACGCGGACCAGTTGTCGGCCCTGCGGGAACCCTCTGCAACGAACAAAACCGGCGTGGCGACAGCCGTTGCCCTGCCCGTACCAGTTTCAGGCGGTTCCGCCACCAAGAAGGATCTGTATCTGGTGGTCGACCTTGCGGGAGGAGTAAAAGCGAAAAGCTACCCGGTGAGTTATCTTGCCGGCGAGCCCAAGGGTGGCTGGGCCGACGAGTACAAGACGGACAAACTGGTGCTGAGAAGGATCGAGCCTGGGACGTTCACCATGGGCAGTCCTGAAAATGAATTGCGGGATTTGAGTCACCCGGACGACGAGAAACAACACAAGGTAACGCTGACCCAGGCTTTTTACATCGGTGTCTTCGAGGTGACGCAGCGGCAGTGGGAGCTGGTGATGGGGAGCAACCCCAGCATTTTCAAAGCCAACTCCGACATGTGCCCGGTCGAGATGGTGAGTTACTTTGACATCCGTGAAAATCCGGATAACAGTGACGATCCGGCCGTGGACTGGCCGGTGAACAGCGCGGTCAACACAAACTCGTTCGTGGGCAAAATGCGGTTGAAGACCGTGAAGGCCATCGACCTGCCGACCGCGGCGACGCGGCAATACGCCTGCCGGGCTGGCACGGCAGGGATGTATGCGGGGAATGGTGTTTTGGACGACATGGGGTGGTACTTCCGCAATAGCGGCTCACACGCTCATGCGGTCGGACAGAAGGGGACGAACGCCTGGGGACTGTATGACATGCACGGCAACGTATTTGAGTGGTGTCTGGACTGGTATGGGAACTACCCAAACACGGTGCGTGATCCAAAAGGCGCAGAGCGGGGATCGAACCGTGTGTTTCGCGGTGGCGCTTGGGGGCCCTACGAATGGAACTGCCGGTCTGCTGACCGCGACTCGTTATGGCTCCCGAACAACCGCTACGATAGCCTCGGTTTCCGGGCTGTCTTGCCAGCGGGTCAATAGTTAGCGGGAGAGTGGTTGAGGGGTTTCAACGCGGCGGGGCCGCTGGTTCCAAGGTTTCATGGTGACTGCGTCACAGGTTTCAGGGTTTGAAGGGTTGATGTCGTGTGGGGTTGTGAAGGGGTTGGGGCGTCGCGGCGGGCCGGTTAAAGCGTTCACTATGAACACATGTTTTTATGGTGCTTTGAAAGGCGGTGGGTATGGGACGGATTAAGCGGACTGTCTTGAGTGTGGTAGCGGCGATGGTTTGCGCGGCGGGCGGCATGGCCGGGGCGGAGGGCGTGCCGGTCCAGTTGCAGGTGGGGAACACCAACGGGCTGGCGCTGGTGGATCTGGCGTGGGCGTCGGACGCCGACACCTTCTACGAGATCTACTCGACCACCAATCTGGCCGAGGGGCCTTGGACGTTGGCGGTGGCCGAGCCGCTGGCCTCGACCAACCTGATCGGGCAGTTGAAAATGCTCTCGGCGGACACGACGCGCTTCTTCCAGGTGCGGAGGCTGGACACACAGGGGCCGGTTATCATGAACCGCTATCCGGGTGTGGGGGGTGTTGGCGTGGGACGATTTGCCACGCTCTCAATCGCGCTGTCGGACGTGACTGGCGTGGACACGAACAGTTTCAGTTTGAAGGTGAACTACGGCGTGCCGATCACACCGGCCTCGGCGGGAGTGACGGTGTCATCCGACCGGTTCACCTATACCCCGCCGGCCGAGGCGTGGGGCACGTTCGGAGCGACTGTGACGGTAAGCTTTGTGTGCCTTGATCTCAAAGGCAACCCGACGTATGCTGAATGGCCGTTTGTATTGGAGGTGGAGCCCGTGGTCGCCGACAACCTGCTGCATCTGGCTACGGTGCAGCCCTTGAGAAAGACCGATGCGAGGTCTCTGTTGTCCATGCGGAAACCGCCGGGCGTGCAGTATCTGGGCGGCCTGACGCTCATCGAGCAGACGACGAACACCCTCGTATTCGCCTATAGCGGCTCCCACGGTCTTTATGTTGGCGCGGTGTTGGTCAGCCACGACGCGTCGAACCATTTCTATCGGCGGATCACAAGCCTTGCGGATGATCCCGGAAATGGGCGCGTAACGGCATACACCGAAGACGTGCCGCTGACCGATATCGTGCAGGAGGGGTCGTTCTCGCCCGAAGTGTTCATCCCAGTTAGCGGTCAGATGCAGACGCTCGGCGGTGATGCGGACCTTGGGGTAGGTATCCCGTTCGCTTACAATCACGAGTTCGCGGCAGGCACTCTGGAATGGCCGAACGTGCGTCTGCGCCCGGCGGAACTTAGCGTCAAACTCGACGGCTCGGTCGAGTTGTCCTGCCAGATCCGCGACTGGCAGGTGGTCGCTCTCGGGGCGGATTTCAATAGCAGCCTCGAATTGGGCGTGCGCGCGGGAGTGGACATCAACAGCGAGATCGGATCCCTCACCAATACGTACACACTGGGTTCCGCGCCTTTAGGGGTCGTGGGCGGTTTCATCGGGTCGGTGCCCGTTTGGATCGAGTTGCAGGTGGGGGTAGACCTTTCCATCGAGGTCACCGCCGAGGGGGCCATGAGTTTCGACACCGGCTTCGACGCCTACGCCACGGCCAACGCCTCGCTGGACTGGACGCCAGCCGGCGGGCTGACAAACGCCTACGGCGGCAGTCGTGACGTGGTGCCGGTGCCGCTGGAGGTGGAGGTGCAGCTCTCGGCCGAGGCCAACCTCTACCTCAAGCCGCGGCTTTCGGCTCTTGTCGAAAGTCTGTTTGGCGCTTCCATTGACTATCGGCGCGGTCCGAACCTTGAGATCGCGTACACGTTGGGGGCCGCGCAGAGCGAGATCACGCTCTCGGACAAGTGGTCGATCAACGGCGCGCTGACCATTGTGGGCGTGGAGGACGGCGTCCTGCCGGAGGTGACGTTCCTCGAGGACAAGAACATCGTTAAGACCTGGTACTGGCCCGAGATTCCTGAAGCGGCGCCCGTTTTCACGGTACAACCGGCGGGTGGCGCATACGCCAGCGGCGCGGCGGTGACACTCACGGCCAGCGCGAGCGGTAATCCCACGCCGGCGTACCAGTGGTACCAGAACGGCGCGGCAATCTACGGCAAGACCGCCGCGACGCTCAGCTTCACGATGGGTGCGGCGGCTGTGGGGGCCTATACTTGTAAGGCGAACAACAGCCTCGGCTCTGCCGCGAGCCAGTCCGCGTCGGTCAGCCTACCCGCGTCCGCGCCCACGGGCATGGCGCTGATCTCGGCTGGGAGTTTTCAGATGGGGGACAATCAAGACGGTGATTCACGGGCGATACCCGTCCATACAGTTTACGTGAGCGCGTTCTACATGGACAAGACCGAGGTGACGTGGGGCAAGTGGAAAGAGGTGCGGACGTGGGCCGCGACGAACGGGTACGAAATCGGTTCTGTGGGCGCGGGCAAGGCGGACAGCCATCCGGTCCACAAAGTGAGCTGGTACGACGTGGTGAAGTGGTGCAACGCCCGCAGCCAGAAGGAGGGCAGGACGCCTACCTACTACACGGACTCTGGTCTCACGGCGGTGTACAAGGCGGGCAGTGCGGTTTATCCGGCCGTCCTGCCGGTCTACTGCAACTGGTCGGCGGCGGGCTACCGCCTGCCGACCGAGGCGGAGTGGGAGATGGCGGCTCGCGGCGGGCTCTCGGGCAAGCGTTTCCCGTGGGGCGACATGATCCAGCACGCCCGGGCGAACTACTACAGTTACACATCGTACGTTTACGACACGAGCCCGACGCGCCGCTTTCACCCGGATTATGACAACGCGCCTTATCCCTACACCAGCCCCGTCGGCTCTTTCGCGGCGAACGGTTATGGGCTGTACGACATGAGCGGCAACCTCTGGGAGTGGTGCTGGGACTGGTTTGACTACTACCCGTCCGGCAGCGTGACCAACCCGCGCGGACCTTCCACGGCGTCACCGAGTTGGTTCTCGTGCCGCGTTTCTCGCGGCGGCGGTTGGTTCATCTTCGCGGACAGTTGCCGGGCTGCGGCTCGCAACAACTCCCCCCCGGACAACCGCGACGACAGCGTCGGCTTCCGGGCTGTCTTGCCCCCAGGTCAGTAGGGAAGGGAGAGAGGTTTCAGGGCTTCAACGCGGCGGGGCCGCTGGTTCCAAGGTTTCATTGTGACTGCGTCACAGGTTCCAAGGTTTGAAGGTTTGAGGCCGTTGGAACGTGTGAGGGGGTTGGGAGAGCTGCGGGCCGGTTAAAGCGTCAATATGCACAAGTTTATGATTTTGTGAAAGGCGGTGTTGATGAAACGGATGGTTGGCGTGATTGGCGGTTGTTTGGTTCTGTTGGCGGCGGTGGGTTTTGGTCAGCAGACGTCGGTGTTCTTCAGAGTGGTCTCGCCGACGGGGTCGGTGATAACAGCGCTTAGTCCGGACGGGACTATGACATGGACGAATGCTGCGACGGCAGGCGTGACGTGTACGGTGCAG
This sequence comes from uncultured Lentisphaeraceae bacterium, assembly GCA_964643945.1. Taxonomy (GTDB): domain Bacteria; phylum Verrucomicrobiota; class Kiritimatiellia; order RFP12; family UBA1067; genus JAHFSX01. The sequence goes on from CAZXVN010000583.1 coordinate 14,591, forward strand.
CGGGCGGAGACGTTGGCGGGTCCGAGTAACTGGGTCGATTACGTTCAGCATGAGGTGACGAATGCGGCGATGGTCTTGCGGCTGTTTGATCCAACGCCTCCGGCGGGCATGGCGCTGATCCCGGCGGGCAGTTTCCAGATGGGGGACAATTTGGGCGATGGATGGTATCCCGAGGTACCTGTTCATACTGTGTACGTGAGCGCGTTCTACATGGACAAGACCGAGGTGACTTGGGCCAAGTGGCAGGAGGTGCGGGACTGGGCGGCGACGAACGGGTACGACATCGGTTCCGTGGGCACGGGCAAGGCGGACAGTCATCCGGTCCACATCGTCAACTGGTACGACTGCGTGAAGTGGTGCAACGCCCGCAGCCAGAAGGAGGGCCGGACGCCGTGCTACACACGCGGCGGGGTCACGTACAACACCGAAGAGCACGATGACATCGTTTGCAACTGGGTGGCCACGGGTTACCGCCTGCCGACCGAGGCGGAGTGGGAGAAGGCGGCGCGGGGCGGGCTTTCCGGTAAGCGCTTCCCGTGGGGAGACACGATCCAGCATAGCCGGGCGAACTACAACAGTTCCGCGTCGTACGCCTACGACACGAGTCCGAAGCGCGGCTATCAACCGGATTACGACAACTCGCCATCGCCCTACACCAGTCCGTGCGGAAGTTTCGCGGCGAACGGGTACGGGCTGTACGACATGAGCGGCAACCTCTGGGAGTGGTGCTGGGACTGGTTCGACGACTACCCGTCCGGCAGTGTGACCAACCCGCGCGGGCCTTCCGCGCCGTCGCCGTATTGGGGCCCGTTCCGCGTGATTCGCGGCGGCAGTTGGCACGACTTCGCGATCCTTTGCCGGGCTGCGTACCGCCGCAGCAGCGCCCCGGGCGGTCGCGCCAACGACATCGGCTTCCGGGCTGTCCTTCCCCCAGGTCAGTAGGGAAGGGAGAGAGGTTGAGGGTTTCAACGCGGTGGAGACGCTGGTTTCATGGGTGATGGGGTTGTGAGTGCCGCGGGCCGGTTAAAGCGTTCACTATGAACACATGTTTATGTTGCTGTGAAAGGCGGTGTTGATGAAACGGATGAAGCGGATGGTCTTGAGTGTGGTAGCGGTTATGGTTTGCGCGGCGGGCGGTATGGCCGGCGCGGGGGATCTGGCGATCCAGGCCTTCGACGGCACGGGGCGGCTGACGTTCAACGAGATATCGACGGCGACCTTGTACCGGGTGGAGTGGGCGCCGACGCCGACCGGGCCGTGGACGAACTTCATGGGAGCAGTCGCACAACTTGACATGATTCAGGCCACCGGTTCGGGGATCGTGACCTGTTCGGTGCCGATGTGTTACCGCGTGGTGGCGACGGTGACGAATACGTCGCCTGCCGTGCCCTTTGGCATGGTGGCGATCCCGGCGGGCACGAACAGTGGGCCTGCCCAGGACTACGGGCCGTATTCGCTGACGGTGGAGGCATTCTACATGGACGCGACGGAAGTGACGAAAGCCATGTGGGAAGAGGTTCGGACCTGGGGCGCGACACACGGGTACGCGGATCTGCCCGCCGGAAGCGGCAAGGCTTCCGATCATCCGGTGCAGACTGTTAGCTGGTTCGACTGCGTGAAGTGGTGCAACGCCCGCAGTCAGAAGGAGGGCAAGGCGCCGTGCTACAATCTGAGTGACTGGTCGTGCAACTTCTCCGCTAACGGCTATCGTTTGCCGACGTACACGGAATGGGAGTACGCGGCGCGGGGCGGGCTGAGCGGTAATCGTTTCCCTTGGGGCGACATCATAGATCACACACGGGCGAACTATCGCGGAGTTCCGGCCGACTTCTGGTACGACCAAGGCTATCAAGGATTCGACACGCGGTATGTCACTGACGGCCCTCCGTACACCAGTCCTGCAGGCGCGTTCGCGGCGAACGGGTACGGGCTTTACGATATGGCGGGCAACGTGTGGGAGTGGTGCGACTTATCGTCGGGCTCGTACCGGTACACCCGTGGATCGAGCTGGAACAACACCGCCTACTATGCGCGCTGCCGCGATGGCTTCTGGTACGACCAGGGCTACGCCTCCGACGACATCGGGTTCCGCACTGTCTGCCGTTAAGGAACCCATGCGTTCCTTCAGAACAGCAGGCAAGAACGGAAGCGGAGCATCGGTGGGGCGATGGGACGTCCCCTGCGGATGCGAGGTCGCTCCGGCATGCGGGGCGTTACGCACGGGCTTTTTCGCGGGCGGCGCCACGTGACGAACATGCATGAGGTTTTTGATGCTTTGGATTAGGAGATGTCTGGCGCTGGCCCATTTTGTCTGGGGGGGACTGCTTCTTCTATGCGGAGTCTTCTTTGGGGTCAGCATGCTTCGGATTCTGCCACACCTCTCTTCCGGCACCGTGTGGACAAACCTGCCCGGGGTCTTGCTCGTCGCCGCTAGTTACACCCTTCCGCCAGGATCGCTCGGCTTCTGGATGCTGGTGTTGGGCCGTTGGACATGGACCGCGCGCCAACGTCTTCGTCTTGCGCTTCTCATCACGCATGGTCTTCTGCTTGTGCTAGGCACATTGGCCGTCGTCGTTGGATTCCATGCAATGCACGCTGCCGAACGCAGCACCGCAAGCGGGGGCGGGATAATGAGCCCCCTCGCCGCGTTACCCCTGCTATTTGGAATCCCTGTTCTAGTCCTGGCGCTTTGCGCTATCGCGTTCGCTCTGATAATGCCCCCCTCGACGCAGGAGGACGTGGCCGAATCATAACGCTTGCGGCACAATTGGATATCCACAAGGCACGGGGCCGCTCCGGGGTGCGGGGCGATGCGCACGGGCCTTTTCTCGCGGGTACGCTTTGAAAAGTCCAAGTGCGCCCTGCCCCGTATCCGTTCCGCTTTTTGGTGGTTGGCGGTGCCCTGGGCGAGTGAGTGTTACCGCGCGTAAGAGCGCGGTAGCGTATTGGCCTTTGGCTGGGGAATGAGACGGCACGGCCGTGCGCGAACCGCAAGACGATCAGGGGAGCGGACGAAGGACAAGCCACGGGCGGGTTGCGGGAGCGTTTGGCCGGCGCTGATGCCTTATGTTTTGTATCCCCGCCGGTGACCGTACGCCGGCGGCACCAAGAACGCTGCCCGTCGGTAGCGCAGAGGCAAAGCCCTTGCCGCGTGTAGGCACGCGGGATGCGCGGACGCCAAGGGCACGGGCGCGGGGGCCGACGGTGTATGGCCGCGCGAGAGGGAAGGCGGCGTATGCGCCGCGAATGACCGAGCAAGCGGCGGCGGGCGGGGAAGGCTGTTGACAGAACCGCGCGTACAAGCGCGGCGTTAGGGCGCTTCTATGAGGGCGAGCGTATCCGCGTGCCGCAATCGTCGGCAGGGCAGCCAGGATCGCGCGGGACGCACAGGAGGCGGTTGCGGCAACAGGAAAAGGGGTGGTGCGACGCCGGTGCAAGTGTTTTGGGCAGGGCATTGGGCGGCTGCCGGCAAAGCCGAACGCTCCTGTCTTTGCTTCCGACAGTATGTGATTCCGTACTTGTCGACACTCACCTTTCCTTGTATTCTCTCATCAATTCTAAGTTCACGGTTTATGTTTGAACCTGCCGCTTAGGGGAAGGGCTTACTATGCGAAACCCGATGATGACGATGTCGATCCGCCTTTTCGCGCTGATGGGGCTCATGCCCGTTTTGGCTGCCGACCTGAAAACCTTTCAGGAAGCGTATCAGACGAACTCGGAAGAGATCCTCCAGAGCTACCAGCCTAAATTCACCGATCTGCAGCAGCAGTACAGGAAATCGCTGGAGGCGCTGAAGGCCCTTGTCCAAAGCCAGGGCGATCTGGTCAAGACCAAGGCCGCCATCGCCGAGATCGATCGGTTCCAGAAAGAGAAGAGCCTTCCGGCCACGCTGGACGAAAATGGGCTGCCGGAAATCAAGGCTTTCCAGACCGATTACGTGAAACAGTACGCCAAGCTGGAAACGGACCTGACCGTGAAACTGGGTACGCTGACTACAAAGTACGAACGGGAGCTGGACCGCCTTCAAAAGGAGATGGTCAAGGCCGGAAAGCTGGACGAGGCGACGGCTGTTCTCGATGAAAGGGAAAAGGCGCAACGCGCGATCAAGGGATACGTGGATCAGCTGTCGGCCCTGCGGGAACCGTCTGCAACGAACAAAACCAGCGTGGCGACAGCCGCCGCCCGGCCTGTTCCGGTTTCAAGCGGGACGTCCGCCACCAAGAAGGATCTGTATCTGGTGGTCGACCTTGCGGGCGGAGTAAAAGCGAAAAGCTACCCGGTGAGTTATCTTGCCGGCGAGCCCAAGGGGGGCTGGGCCGACGAGTACAAGACGGACAAACTGGTGCTGAGACGGATCGAGCCGGGGACATTTGACATGGGAAGTCCGGAAGACGAGCCGGGACGCGAAGGTCAGGAGACGCAACACAAGGTGACGTTGACGAAGCCGTTCTACATCGGCGTCTTCGAGGTGACGCAGCGGCAGTGGGAGCTGGTGATGGGGAACAAGCCGAGCTTCTTCAATAACGCGAGCTACTACCAAACCCGGCC
>CAZXVN010000584.1:0-4928 GCA_964643945.1 uncultured Lentisphaeraceae bacterium
GCCGTAAGGCATCAGCCGCTGTGTGCCGAGGGTCCCGTTGAAAGAGAGCCGGCGACCGTACTTCGCATGGATTTCCGCGAAGCCCATGCACTCCGGCTGCACGGGATTCAGAATGTCCACGCCGGCCTCAATCAGGTCGCCGATGAAGGGCAGCACGTAGCCGCACGAGTGGTAGCTGATCAGAATGTCGGGGTTCGCCGCTTTCGCGGCGGCGATTACCCGGGCCAGTCGCGGCTTGAGCCAGGTGCGGTACATCTCGACAGACATCATGGCGGAACTCTGCATCCCGATGTCGTCGCCCAGCCCCAGAATGTCCGCCCCTGCCTCGGCGAATTTTCGCGCACGGTAGCAGGCGCGCTCAGTGATGGCATCGAACAGGCAGGTGGCAAAGGCCTCATCACACGCCATATCCACAAAGAGGTTCTCCATGCTGCGCAGATACCACGCCGTCTCCCAGACCGTACACTCGGCCCAGACGAAAACCGCCAACCCCTTGGCGTGGATCTCGTCTACCTGGGGCTTGAGATAGGAGAAATCGAGGCGCTCAAAGTCCGGCCACGGATAGCCTTCCAATTCCGCGACCGATGCGGCGCGTGCCAGCGGATGATGCATGCGCGTCATGTGGTGCGCGCCCGGGCTCTCCTCGTGTGCCACGCCCCAACCATCGAACTTCACTTCGTGTGCGAAGCCGTCTGGGTAATAGACGTGCCAATCGGTTGCTTCGCGATCCGGGATACGCCACACCTCGTCGAAGTTCCACGCGAACCCCGGATCATAAAGAATGCGGTACGGCGCGCCGAAAAAGGCCAGATAGTCGCCGCCTGCCTCAGGGTGCCTGCGCTCAAACTCCGCTTTCAAGGCGGGACAGAAGTGCATGCCGACCGGTGCGCTCTCATATCCCTGTCGGCGGTAAAGGCTCAACAGATTCTGTCGCGGTGTCATCATCGTTGCTTCCGCATCCCTCATCAGGCACTGGAACCTCAGATGCCTATCCCCTGTAAGCGAAGTCCATGTCCTTCGCCGCCTTGAGTTCATCGGGGCGGCTGACCGGTGTTGCTACAGGAGCAGCCTGCACGGATGCAGGATCCTTCTCCGCCCGTTCTGCAATCCGCCGCATCGCGGCAATAAAAAGATCCATCGTTTCCCTGCTCTCGCACTCCGTTGGCTCGATCATCATCGCCTCTTTGACAATGAGAGGGAAATAAACCGTCGGCGGATGAAAGCCTTCGTCAATCAACGCCTTGGCAATGTCTAAAGCGTGTACACCCTTCAGGGCCTGTCTTTGGGCCGAAAACACGCATTCATGCATGCAGGTCTTGTTGAACGGCGCATCATAAACATCCTTCAGGGCGTTGAAGACATAGTTTGCATTCAACACGGCATTCTCGCTCACCTCAATCAACCCCTCGGCTCCCAGAAGCAGGATGTACGCATAGGCCCTGAGACAAACAGCGAAGTTTCCGTAGAACGGCGCAATGTAGCCGATGGATTTTGGGTAATCATACTCCAACGAATAGGTCGTGTCCGTGCGCTTCACCACCCGCGAAATCGGCAGGTAATCAATCAGGTGTTTTTTGACTCCCACCGGACCAGCACCCGGCCCGCCACCGCCATGCGGCGTGGCAAAGGTTTTGTGCAGATTGATGTGCATCACATCGATCCCGGCATCACCGGGTCTGAATTTGCCGAGAACCGCATTGAGGTTCGCGCCGTCATAGTAAACGAGGGCATCTCGGCTATGTGCAATCTGGACAACCTGTTCAATCTTGCTGTTGAAGATTCCCAGCGTATTCGGGTTGGTCAACATGATGGCCGCTGTTCGATCTGTGATCATCGCCTCCAGTGCGACAACATCCAGCATGCCGTTTTTGTGATCCGTCGGCACAGACCTGATCTTATACCCTGCAATCGCCGCACTGGACGGGTTCGTCCCGTGTGCTTCGTCCGGAACCAGCACCTCGTCCTTGATCGACCCCCGGTCCTTGTGATACGCCGCGACCAACATCATGCCGGTCAACTCGCCGTGAGCGCCCGCGAGCGGCTGGAGCGTAAAGGCATCCATCCCGGAAATCTCGCTCAGCTGGCTTTCCAGCTCATACAACACCCGCAAAGCGCCCTGTGTCAGCATGCCGCCGTACCTGAGCTGGGGCAGGAAGGGGTGCAGCTCGGCAAAGCCCTTCAGCTGGGCGACCTTTTCGAGAATCTTGGGGTTATACTTCATGGTGCATGAACCCAAAGGATAAAACCCCGTATCAATCCCGAAGTTCTTCCGCGACAAGCCGGTGAAATGACGGACCACATCAAGCTCAGAAAGCTCGCACAGTTCGGCAGCCGCACGGCGCCGATATTTCTCAGGAATGGACGGCGTTGCTGGCACATCGCATTTCGGAAGGCTCACGCCTTTCCTGCCCGGTTGGGATTTCTGGAATATCAGTGACACAATACCGCCTCCGTCGCTTCAGCAAAAACGCCTATTTCGTGCTTGGTCCGTTTCTCCGTCACACAAATCAGAAGATACGGTTCCATGCCTTTATAAAAGCGGCCAAGAGGGAGTCCCGGCGCAATGCCGCGCTCCACCAACCGGCCCGCCACCTCTCCCGCATTGACAGGCAGCCTGACCATGAATTCATTGAAGATCGGGCCCGTGTCCACGACTTCCACGCCGGGGATTTCCGCAAAACGCTGCATCGCATACCGGGTCTTGGAATGGCACAGACTGGCCACTTCCTTCAGGCCTTCTTTGCCTAGAAGTCCAAGATAAATGCTGGCGCGCAGGGCGCAGAGCGCCTGGTTGGAACAGATGTTCGACGTGGCCTTTTCCCGGCGGATATGCTGTTCACGCGCTTGGAGCGTCAAAACAAAGGCCTCCCTGCCGTGACGATCAACCGTCCTGCCGACCAACCTGCCCGGCATCCTTCGGACAAGGGCTTTCGTCGTGGCCATGAAGCCGAGATAAGGCCCGCCGAAACTCAGCGGGATCCCCAGCGACTGCCCCTCGCCCGTGGCAATATCCACACCCATCTCTCCCGGCGTCTTCAACAACGCCATGGCAACCGGATAGACCGACTGAATCACGAGTATCCCGCGCTGGTGGCAATGTTCCACGATGTCGCTGTGGTCGTCGATCCCCCCGAAAAAATTGGGGTTCTGCAGGATCATCGCCGCGGTGTTGTCAGTGAGCAGCTCAAAAATGCGTTTCCTGTCGCTCTGCCCCTGCGTCATCGGCACTTCCGCGAACTCGATCGACAGATTCGCGGTATACGAAAGCAGCATGGTCCGGTAAACCGGATTCACTCCGCTGTCCATGACAATCCTGCCACGTCCTGTCGTATGCAGGGCCATTTGGCAGGCTTCATAGAGGGCTGTTCCACCGTCATACATGGAAGCGTTGGACACCTCCATCCCCGTCAGGCGGCACATCTGCGACTGGTACTCGTAAATCGCCTGTAAGGTTCCTTGGGAAAGCTCCGGCTGATACGGCGTATAGGCGGTATAGAACTCACTGCGCGAGACAATCGCATCGACCGCCGCAGGAATGAAATGGTCGTAGAAGCCGCCTCCCAGAAAGTTCGTCAGGTTGGAGTAATTCCGGGCCGCTATCCCTTCGAGAAGCGTGAAGACCTCCATCTCGGAACGCGCGGCAGGCAAGTTGAAGGACCGGGGCCTCAGCGCCGCCGGGATGTCCGCAAAAAGATCGTCAATCGACGCCGCTCCGCAGGCGGCGAGCATCTGTTTTCTCTGCGCGGACGTGTTCGCGATGTAACTCATTCTTCTCATTCCTGCCCGATGAACTGGTCATACGTCTGAGCGTCCATCAGGCTGTTGAACTGGCCGGCATCCACACCCGACAGTTTGATCAGCCAGCCTTTGCCGTAAGGATCTTGGTTCACGGTCTCAGGGGCGTCGGCGATCAGACCGTTGACCTCCGCCACCGTGCCGCCCGCTGGCGCATAAAGATCGCTGGCCGCCTTGACCGACTCGATGACGCCGCATTCCTGTTCCTGCCTGACGACCTTGCCGATGGCTGGCAACTCGACAAAGGTGATGTCGCCCAGCGCCTTCTGGGCATGATCCGAGATTCCGATGACCGCAAGAGCGCCTTCCATTTTTATCCATTCGTGCGTCTTCGCATATTTCCTGCCGTCCGAACTCATGAGTCCCTCTTCTTTCTGTAGGTGAAAAAATGTCTGTCCGCCCGCCTCTTTGGATGATCCCGAACCGAACCTTAACGCCACCCGGCACGCTTACAAAACGTTCTGGTAACAAGACTTTTTAATTATGCCGCATGGCTGAAAATAGTCAATCCCGATTCTCCGGCACAACGGGGGGGAAGAAGGCAAACTCGCTGAGCGGTTTTCTCCCTGTCGCGTCTTTATAAAAAGGTAACTCACCGACCACGCCGGGAATGTCCTGCCTGACGGTCTTAACCCAGAGACGGCACCCCGGATGGCTGAACGCATTCTCGACATACCCCAGAGCGATGGCGATTTCAAGCGACGGCGCATAACTCCCGCTGGTCACCTCTCCGACCGCACGGCCTGTCTCATCAAAAATACCGTCGCCATTCCGTGCGGCCCGCCGCCCTTCCAGCCTGATCCCGACGAGCGCACTCTTTTTCTTGGCGCCATCACGAACCGCCTCAGAGCCGATGAATTTCTTTCCCTGCGCGATCGCCCGGACAAACCCGGACTCCGCCGCATTGCGCGTCTCGCTCAGCTCGTGGCCATACAGCGGCATGCCCATTTCCAGACGCAAGGTGTCCCGCGCCCCCAAGCCTGCCGGCTCCGCCCCCAGCTCCATGCACCTGCGCCACAGCTCCAAGGACAGGCTGGGCTCACTGTACACCTCGAAGCCCACCTCACCGGTATAACCGGTTCGGCTGACAAGCGCTTCCCGGCCCCCGCAGGTAACCGGTTTGAAATGATAAA
>CAZXVN010000585.1:0-2725 GCA_964643945.1 uncultured Lentisphaeraceae bacterium
AACGGGCGGCGGGGTTACATCCTGCCGCCCGTTTGATTTGTGTATTGCTCGCTGGAAAATTGACTGTAGTAAAATTGTTGTAAAAAAACAGGATTCAACAGGGCAAAACTGGGGAACGCAACTCAACACCCAAAAACAGGAAGCTAGGCTATAAAATCAAAATAGCCCTATAATACTGGGCTTTTATTAGGTTTTTTGATGGTGCCAGGAGAGGGAGTCGAACCCTCACACCCTTTCGGGCGGCAGATTTTGAGTCTGCTTCGTCTGCCATTTCGCCACCCTGGCTGGGATGGAGCGGGCGAAGGGAATCGAACCCTCGTAACCAGCTTGGAAGGCTGGGGCTCTGCCATTGAGTTACGCCCGCAAAAAAAAACATGGTCATAATTTAGCGGTTTCTCGGGGTGGGGTCAATAGAGTGCAAATAGAATTGCGTATATTTTTACGAGAGGACTCTGTGATAAAAAGTCGCGCTGTGACTTTTTAGCCATGGCCCGAAGGGGGGCGAGGTGAGAAAGTTTAAGGCCGGGGAGGCGGGTGGAATCTCGGGTTTTCGGCGCAGGCAACATGGAAAGGTTCCGTTTACTGGGTCCCTGAACTCGGGGCCTGAAATTAGGCATGGAAAATGCGAATAACATCAGGTATCATAAGACTTTGATTTGGGGGAACAGAGTACTTGCAGGAAAGGTTTGCCTTCATGTCCGGTCAAGCGGATGCTTTTGCGACGCTTCTATTAAGAAAAACAGGGCTTTTCACCGAGTTGCAACTCGCACAGGTGTTGGCGGCTGATCGTTCAGATGGCACTGGTGTGCCCGGCGCGGTGGTACGTCTCGGACTGGCCCGCGAAGATGTCTTTCTCAAGAAGATCGGCGAGATTTTGGGGTTCCCTTACACGGAACTGGAGGATGCTCGGCCTACGGATGAGGCGATCATGCGGCTTCCCGCGCGTGCGGTCTATCAATATAACGTGCTGCCTTTGAAGCTTGAAAACGGTGTGTTGACGGTGGTGTCGTGCGACCCGTTCAACACGGGCATGACAGACGGGTTGCGGTTAGCTTCGCAATGTCCGGTGATTGTGACGCTCAGTCCGCGGGAAGAGATTGACAAAGCGATTCGCAAGTATTACGGCGTGGGAGCGGATGCGATCGAGAAGATGATCGAGGACGGTCGTTACGCTGTGGACACCGATTTGGCATCCATCTCGAAGATCGACGTGAACGAGATCGGGGCTGAGGCGTCGATCGTCAAGTTTGTTAACCAAATCATAACGGAAGCGGATCGTCAGGGCGCGACGGATATCCATGTTGAGCCGATGGAGGACGAACTGCGCATCCGGTATCGGATCGACGGGATGCTGCACAAGGTGGATGTGCCTCCGCAACTCAACCGCCTCAAGGCCGCCATTATCTCGCGAATCAAGGTGATGGCGAATCTGGACATAGCCGAAAAAAGGTTGCCGATGGATGGCCGTATCGGCGTGCGGCTCAACAATGACGATATTGACATCCGTGTTTCCACGATGCCGACGGCATACGGCGAGTCGATCTCCCTGCGTCTGTTGCAGAAGGCGGGCAATTTCGTCAAGCTGCAGGAATTAGGTTTCAATCCGCACGATCACGACCAGGTTGTGAAGCTCATCAACCGTCCGAACGGCATCTTCTTGGTGACGGGGCCGACGGGTTCGGGCAAATCCACCACGCTTTACGCGTTTCTAAACGAGATCAACAAGATCCACGTGCGTATTTTGACGGCGGAAGACCCTATCGAGTACGAGATGCCCGGCATCAATCAGGTGTTGGTGCGGCAGGACATCGGGCTCACCTTTGCGCGGGCGTTGAGGGCCTTCCTGCGTCAGGACCCCGACATCATTATGGTGGGCGAAATCCGCGACGGCGAGACAGCGGAGATCGCGATCAACGCCTCGCTAACCGGACATTTGGTTTTCAGCACGTTGCACACGAACGATGCGGCGGGAGCGTTTGCGCGTCTCATCGACATGGGTGCGGAGCCGTTCCTCGTGGCGTCGGCCGTGGCGGGTGGGATGGCCCAGCGTCTGGTGCGCCGCCTCTGTCCCAAGTGGAAGCGCGAAATTCCGCTGGACATGAAGTGGTATGACTTGCCGTACCCGCCGATGGCGTCGAACGTATGGGTGCCGGAGGGGTGTGAGGCATGTACGAAGACCGGCTATCGCGGACGTGGCGGCCTGTTTGAATTGTTGGTGGTTTCCGAGGACATTGAGTCGCTGATCATCGGGCGCAAATCCTCTACCGAGATCCGCGAGGCGGCCATCACGCATGGTCTGAAGACCTTGCGCGAAGACGGCTGGACCAAGGTGTTCAGAGGGATGACTTCGGTGGAAGAGGTGATGCGTGTGACCGAGGAGAATGCGTAGCGTATGCCACAATTCACTTACAAAGCCATGTCGAAAGACGGGCGGAAGCTCGAAGGTATGGTCGAGGCGGCGGATCGCCGTAATGCGTTGTCGGCGGTGGAGAAGCTCGGTTACGTTCCTCTTTCAGTGACCGAATCCGTTGCGAAAAAGACGAAAAAGCAGGGGCACCCGTTCTGGAAGCTGAAGATCGGCAGCGCCAAGATCCGGATGAAGCCGATGGAGGTGTTGCTTTTCACCTCGGAAATGAGTGACTTGCTGGAGGCAGGCATGACACAGGGGGCGGCGCTGAACTGTCTTGCGAACCAAGGCGAGTCAGACTCTGCGCAGAGCAAGATC
>CAZXVN010000586.1:0-13756 GCA_964643945.1 uncultured Lentisphaeraceae bacterium
CATTTACCGGTGGCCCGGGATAACGGAGCGATGGAAACAAAGACGCCAGCCATGCAGCCAACAGCCGTCGCGGCGCATGGGCTCCCCCACCCAGCGCCACCGGCGTCATCCACAGCACCACCAAAAGCAACCCTCCCCAACCTACGCTGTTTTGTGACTTCAGCCACGCCAGCCACTCACCCGGCGTCGTTTCCGGATACTCGCGCCTGACCGCATCTGCAAGCCCAGTTGCTAACACCTCCTCGGTCCGCGTCCCTTCAAGTAGAAACACGGCTTCTGACGGATTCAACACCGCAATCAACTGTGCCCATTGTTGTGCGCGAACGGGATCATATAAACGCGCCACAGCCTCTGTCGGAAACACCTTCTGTTTGAGCATCGCAAAGCGTGTCGCCGCACTCGCTGCCTCATACGCGAGTCCCGGCACTTGTGCCGCGATCCACCACCCCCCCGCGCCCGGCGCAAACACACCGCTTTCGGGCCACGCCTGTCGCACGCCACGCACCGTCGTGGCAAGCAGGGCCTCCTTCTCTGGCGTCAGCGCGGCTTCTTCGCAATCGAGCCCGAACAACGCCACGCCCGTGCGCCGTGTCACGCGCCGCACGCGGTTCGCAAACTCTGCGCCACGCCACGCCGCGCCTTCAAGCGAGATAGCCGGAGGCAATGCCACCAGCACCGCGTCAAACGACGCCTCAAGACAGGTGTTGAAGAACTGTTGCGGCGACTGACCCGCAGCCACGATACCGGTCTGCAACCCGCCGGCCCGAGTCACGCCCAACAGGCTCACGCCATACGACGCGTCGCACGGACACCAAGTGATCACAAGGTCTGGGCGCAACGTTTCCAGCGCGAGTCCCGCTGCCAACGGCACCCGTCCCGCCAGCAGCACCTCTTTTGCATACGGTCGCTGCGAAAGCACCAGCGCAGCAAGTTCCATCGCACGGTCACCTTCGGGAAGGATCTCGCGCACCCCGCCCGAAGAAAGCGCATAAAAAGTACCGCCATGCGAGCCGTAGAACGTGGTGCCGCCACCCGTCTCAAAACGACCGGGACACTCAACCGCCTGCGGAAAATAGCGGAACCACTCGGTCACGTCGCGCGGGTCCGGCGGCAGGCCACATACGATCAGCGCGGTCACCCCCAACCCGCCCACCGCCGCACCTAAGGCTTCCCATGCGAACGCACGGGTGACTGGGATTCCGAGGTGCGCGAAGCGCCGGCAGGCAGTAGGAATCACAAAGCCCGCCACAAAACAGAACGGCGCGTTGGCAAGCAGACAGCCGAGTACCAGATGCGCCAGCGGGAAGGTCTGGTACTCGGGGATTCCCAGCCAGCCACGAACGTTTTCGATCAGCGCGTACTGCGCGAAATAGAGTGCCACACACAGGGCCACCAGCATCCACACGAAACTTGACCGATAACCGGTCAGACGACGTCCGAACGGGGTAGCCGCCATCGCCGCACCCACTCCCGACCAGAGCAGCCAGCACGATAAAAAAAGTGCCACGCCGATCTCGGCCGATTCAAAACGCCAAAAAAAACGGCGCAACAGCACCGTTTGCGCCACCAGCGCCACTGCGCCGAACATCGTCACCGCGGACAATGCCGAGAATGAATGTAGACGCTTCATCCATCAGCCCGCCTTAACCATTCCTGTCAAACATTCTCAAACGTCTGCCCCGGCATCGGCGCGACGGTGTTCGCGACCCCGTGCTGCTTGGCGAGGTCCGTCATCGCCGACACTTTTTCCGGGTCACCGTGGATCGCGAAAACGCGCGACAGGTTACCCTTTATGCCGTCGAACCAGCGCATGAGCGCGGTGCGGTCCGCGTGGGCAGACAACGCGTTGATCGTGTGGACACGTGCACGTAAATCAAACTCGTCGCCCAGAATTCTCAATGGCGATATACGATCCACGATCCGGCGGCCTAATGTGTTCTCGGCCTGAAAACCGACAATCAGGATAATGTTGCGTGGATCGCCCACCGTACGTTGCAGGTGATGCAGGATGCGTCCGCCTTCGCACATTCCCGACGCCGCGATGATGACCATCGGCCCAGGTTGGTCGTTCAGCGCTTTGGACTGGTCGACCGACTCGATGAATTGCAACCCCGGAAACTTCATGGGGTCAAGCCCCTGACGCAAAATGTCCGAGGAGTCGTCATCGTAACACTCGCGGTGTTTGGCGTAGATTTGCGTTGCCTTGAGCGAGAGCGGGCTGTCCACATAGACCTTCGTCGGTTGCATACGGCCCTCTTCGGTCAGGCGGTTGAGATAGTAGAGTACCTGCTGTGTGCGGCCCACGCTGAAGGCCGGGATCACGAGCTTGGCTTTCAACTGGTGGATGTCGTCGATGAAGCCCTTGAGCCGCCCCTTCACGTCCTCTGCCGAGGGATGGTCGCGATCCGCATACGTGCTCTCGATGAGCAGAACATCCGCCCCCTGAGGAAAATCATAGTCGCGCAGGATCGGCTGGCAGGGCTGTCCGAGATCGCCGGAGAAAAGCAGACGACGCGAACGTCCGCCGGTCTGCGTTACGTCGAGTTGAACGATGGCTGACCCAAGAATGTGTCCCGCGTTGTAAAAAACCAGACTCACCCCGTTGCCAAGAGCGGTCTGTCTTTTCAGCGGTGCTGTCTCGAAACAGCCCAAGATCTTATCCACGTCCTGCGGATCATAAAGCGGCTCGAAAAGGCTTTTACCTTGTACGGCCCGTTTTTTATTGATGCTTTCCAAGTCACGCATCTGCAGGTAGGCCGAGTCGCGCAACATGATGTCGCAAAGGTCGCGCGTCGCGGGCGTGCAGTAAATCTTGCCGCGGAAACCGTGACGCGCCAACGTCGGCAGGTTGCCGCTGTGATCGATGTGCGCGTGCGACAGCACCACGGCGTCAATCGTAGCCGGATCGATCGGCATCTGGCGGTTCTTTTCAAAAGCCTCTTTACGGTTGCCTTGGAACAACCCGCAGTCCAGCAGAATCCGCTTGCCGTTCGCTTCCACCAGATGCATCGAGCCCGTCGTCGTCTGTGCCGCACCCAAGAATGTCAGATTGATCATTGCAACCTCCTCTTATGCCGTCTCGGTTTGTCGGCCATTATACGCCCGCAGACGGCAAAAGACACAGCCTTTTCGTGTTTCCATGAAAAGCCGGGTACACATCAAACAGCGACGCGTTCAAATAAATAAGGCGTGCCCATCACTGAGCACGCGCAAAAGCAACAGGCCCCAGCCTACAGTTCACAGATATAGATGTTCTTGAACTCGATTGGATCGCCGTGGCACTGCAGCTCGATCTGTTCTTTCGGAAAGATCGGGAGAGCGCGGTCCCAATAGTTCTCTAAAACGGCATTGTCCACCACAAGCACACCGTTGAGTATCACGGTCACCTTATCGCCGACCATTTTGATATGAAAGGTGTTCCAATCGCCAATCTGCCGATCAGCAATCGTCAAAGCCTTGCTGGGATTCTTCTGGTTGTTGTAGAGGCCGCCAGACCCAATGTTCCACTGGTTATGCGCGTCCCAAATCTGCACCTGCGGTGAACCGCGCAGATAGAGTCCGCTATCCCCCCGTACCGTCAGTAAACGCCAGTCGACGAACATTTCAAAGTTGCCGTAATCCTTGGCCGTGGCGAGGCTGTATCCTTTGCCGTCGAAGTAAAGCGCACCCCCATCACGCACATGCCAACTTGCACGCATCTCTTCGTCCGCCTTGATCTGCAGCGCGGCGCGTTTTTCCGGCGCGGCCTTTTGCCGCACAAGCGGGCTATCGAACTGCTCAGCGCGTGTCACACCTTTCCAGCCCGCCAGATCTTTGCCGTTGAAGAGCGCGGTATAACCCTTCGGAGGCTGGTTGTCGGTCGATTTCGTCACCATATAGTCCGCGCCGACCTCTTTGATACGGATATTGCGCCAGTCTACGCGGCTGCCATGCCCAAGCCAGCCGACATGTCCGGACGGATTATGCAACCCCGGGTGTTTCCGATGATCTAGGGTCTCGGTGATCGTCGCAAGGTCGGCGTCGACGATCACCTCGCCGTTCAGAATGACCGTGATCTTGGAACCGATCGCGCGCACCTCTTGAAAGTTCCACTGGCCGACTTTTTTCTGGAAACCGCGTTTCGCCGGAACCACACCATAAATGGAGCCATGATACTGATACGGTTGAAGCGCGGTATACTCCGAGCCCGAATCGTCCAAAATCTGCAGCTCCATTCCGCTATACGCCGCATCCCCTTCCGCAGGGCACCGGATGCCGAGCCCGTTGTTGGCGTTGGTGCAAAGCAAAAACTCAAAACGCAAAATGAAATTCCCGTACTGTTTCGCGGTCAACAGATTGCCTCCGCCTTTTGGCAGGCAATACAGGGTGCCGTTTTCCACTGCGTACCCGTTTGTCGCACCGATCCACCCCTCGAGATTCGTACCGTTAAACAACGGAACAAAGCCTTCCGCATCGACTTCGGCAGCCCATGTGCCCCCCGTCATCGCACAGGCGATCAGTGCACCAACCATGATTTTTTTCATACGTCTCCTCTTCGCTTCATTTCCTTACGAGTCCTGTGAGTAGTACACACGATTCCCTGTCGGATTGCAACAGGTTTTGGCGAATCCCACATAATCCTGCTCATCAAAATGCCACCCGTTGCGTGACACACTCTGCTTTATTTTACCTCCAGCTCGAAGCTCTCAGAGTGGCTGTTGAACTCGGGCGCGTACATGCTCTGGATGCTGGCGATGCCGGTCTGGTACTTGCCCTTGAGCTGAATGCGCACGCTGTACTCGAACACATACACGCCTTTGGGCAGGTAGTGGATGAAGAAGTGGCTGGCCGTGTCGCGCGTGCTCTCGTAGTAGGCGAGCCCGTCCTGGAACTTCGTCTGGCTGAGCACGTTCACCGGCTCGGTACCGCTGCCGCGCTGGTCCTTGAGATGGACGTACTCCATATCGCGGTCCACGCGCAGCTCCAGCCGCACGACCAGCTCGTCGCCGACCGCCAGCGCACCTTTGACTGGCTGCAAGACTTGCCCGGCCTTGGTGGCGTCTTTGCGGTAAAGCCCTTTCTTCAGCTTCAGCGGCGTCCCTTCGTAAGGCGTGACCTTGGTCATGTCCTCCAGATACTGCCAGTGGACGCTGCCCCAGCTTACGCCCTCATCGGTCTTCTTCACCGTGATGCTGCCCATGGCCGGCTTGATCTCGCCGCGCACAAACTTCTGCTCATAGAACCCTGTTCCGGCCTCGACTTTCTCCGGCTTGATGGCCTCGCCGCCGAGGCTGACCTCCACCAGCGCGTCGCTGGCGAGCAGGTTCCTGCCGCGCAGCAGCAGGCCGTACACGGCGTCGGCCGTGGCTTTAGTGGTCTTCCAGTCTTGCGTCTGCTTCTGTTTAAGAAGCCAGACCTTGCAGTCCTCGACGGCTTGGGCGTCGCTCATGACCTCGTCAAACGCCTCGATCATCAGCGCCTGCGTCTCGATCGGCGCGCGATACCACCACCAGCTCAGCTCAAGGTCGCGCCAGAACAGGCCCAACTCATCATTGCTGACTGAGCGCTCTTTGATCGATTTCATGATCGCGACCGGCGTGACAGCATCGCCGAAACGCTTCATGGCGATGGCGAGATGCCCCTGCGATTGGCGGCAATCCACATCGAGCCAGTATTTGCGCGCCTGCTTCAGGAAGAACTCCACGGCGTCCTGATGTCCCCTCGCGACCGGCCGGTCCTTGAGGAAGAAGCTGCGGCCGTAGAGGTAGAACGCATCCGTGTTACTGGGCACGTATTCCTCGGGGTGCGGCCCCTTCAGGATCTTGTGGTAGTGCACGTCCATCCACCGGTCGAGGGCGTTGAGCGCCTTGAGCGCCGCGCTCATGTCGACCTCTGACGCGCCGAGGTGGCGCAGCCGGCCGAAGCCCGTCACGATGTAGAGCGTGATGTACTCGTCGCCCCGGCAGCCCGGGAACCACGGCCACAGCCCTTCGCTCAACTGCATCTCGGCGAGCTTGTCGAACGTCCGCTTCGTCTCGCTGTCGAGCCGGCTGGCGTCGAACAGGATACCGACGTTGCGCCGCGCCTGGCTCTCGTCGTTGGCCTGCCGCAGCCACGGCGTCTCCTCCACCATCACCGACTTGAGGTCCTGGTTCTTCTCCAGCGGGCTGTCCAGCGCCGGGGTGTTCTTCCAGAGGTCGAAGATGCGCCGGATCTTCGGGTCGGCGTTGGCGATGTACCGCGCCAGCGCGTTGGCGTAGAGCCGGTTGAAGGTCTGCTCGCTGCACTCGTAAGGATACTCCATCAGGTACGGCAGCGCCATCACCGCGTACCACGCCGGCTGGGAGACCATCTGCACCGTCAGGTTCTCGCTCTTCAGCGTCTTCGACTTGCCCGACTCCCGCAGCTTGGCGAAGTCGAATTTCTTCGTCTGCGCCCCGCGGATCGGCAGCGGCAGCGACTCGGTCACCAGGATCCGCCGCGACAGCACCGGCAGGCAGCCCTCCTCGCCGTCGCTCAGCCGGTCGGTCGCGCCGACGGCCTTGTAGGTCAGGAAATCGCAACCGTCCGGAATCGACATCCGCCACGCAAACGATTTCGATTCCTTGGACGGTATGTCGAACTCATATTCTGGATTCTGAATTCTGACTTCTGAATTCATCTCTTTCAGCGTCCGAGCGTCGGCGAAGGTGAGCCGCACCTTGCCGGCCTGGCGGGCGGCGGACTGGTTGCTGACCTTGACCGTGAACTCGATGACGTCGCCCTCGCGCACGAACCGCGGCGGGTTCGGCTCGACCATCAGCTCCTTGCTCGTGACGGCCTTGTCGGTGAGATAGCCGCCGCGCAGCGCGCGGTCGTGGGCAAAGCCCATGAAGCGCCACTCGGTCAGCGCCTCCGGCATCTCGAACTCCATCCGCACCGCGCCGTCCGCGCCGCTGAGCAGGCGCGGGAAGAAGAAGGCCGTCTCGTTAAGGTTCTTGCGGGCCGCGACCTTGGCCAGATCCGGCTGCGGCTCGCCGCCGGCCGCCGGGAGGGCGCTGGCGTCCTGATTCCGCTTGCTCTCCGCCCCGTCGCGCCGGTTTGCCTGAGGTTTACCGGCACTTTCCATCGGCGCACACGCAGGGGCCGCCGACATCTCCATCAACGGTGCCGCATCCATCATCATACCGGAAGCAACCGTCTTCGCGGCAAAGGACATTTTGCGCCGGCTGCCCCGCACGTCCCCGTCAAAGTAATCGTAGCCCCACAGGTTGGCGCTGATCTCGCTGGGATAGCGCCTGTAGCTCAGCTCGGCGTGCTGGCTATCGAACCGCCAGTTCCCAAGGATGTGCTGGAAGCCGGACGCGCTGTTCTCGAACTGCGGCCAGACGCGGCCGGTCTCGCGGCGGAAGACGCCGAAGCCCTGCTGCCAGTCGTGCCGGCGGTACTGGTCGAGCGACGCGTCATACAGCCCGGCTACCATCTCGGCGACCGCGCCCTTCGCGTCGGGGCCGGTCACGACCGCCGTCCACGTCTCTTTCTTGCCCGGCTCCAGCTTGGAGGTGAAGTGCTCCCACTTCAGCTTCAGCTCCTTGTTCGACCACGGCACGTCCACGATCCGGTTTTCCAGATAGGCGCGGTTCTCGCGGACGTAGGTGACGCGCAACGTGAAGCCGCCGCGCAGCTCCTCGGTGACGGCTTGCTCGATGACCTCCTGCGTCCGGCCGGCGGCGCTCCACCAGCCGCGCAGCAGCTTGCCGCCCTGCTCCAGCTCGACAAACGCCCGCCCGGCGTCGTAGCCCGTGCCCCAGAGCGCGGTGAAACTCCCGCCCGGCTCGACCGACCAGCGCGGCGCGGCGAGATGATGCGGCACCCGGACCGCGAATTTTTCCGCGCCCGGCTCCACAACCTGCAGCGTGCGCCGAGCCGTGACCGCCTTGCCAAACCGGTCTTTCGTCTCCAGCGCCACGCGGTAGATGCCGGCCTTGAGCGACACCGGCAGCTTCACCTCGCCCGTGGCATCGGTCTTGAACGGCCGCTCGGCGACAACCTCCCCCGGCTCCCACGAATCCGGATTGGACGGGTCGGCCTTCGGCTCGGCGTTTCTGCCGACCATGCGGCGGAACCACCCGTAGTCGTAGCGGGCGGGCTCCAGCTCGGCCCGCACGATCTTCTCCGGCTGCTTCAGCGCATAGATTTTCAGCGTCCCTGACGCGGCCTGCGGCTCGTCATCGAGCGACGTCGTCTTAATGTTCACATCGACCGGTTTCTCAGGCGTCTGCCACTCCTCGGCGCTGACCGTGGCCTGCAGCGCAGTGTAACCGGCCCGGACGGTCCGGCTGTCGGAGCGCGTCTCGCCGGTCGAGTCAATCACGTCGGCGTAGACCTGGAACGCAAAGACCGGCTCGCTCTTCTCCGGCACCGAAAGGTGGGGGGCCGCCACGAAGGTGATCGTGAAAGTGCCGTCACTGCCGCTGGTCACCGTGCCGTGGGCGATGTTCTGGCTGCCGCCGCGGCCGGGCGGAAAACAGTAATGCCCCCACCAGCACCAATCAGGGAAGCGGACCTCGCGCACGACCCGCCACTTCACCTTCGCGCCACCGATGGCCGCGCCGGTGTAGGCCGTGGCCTTGCCGGACACCGCGGCTTCCGCTCCGAGTTTCGCGGCCTGCTCCGGCCGCGCCAGTTCGACCTGGAACTTCGGCCGCTTGTATTCCTCCACGTTGAAAGAGGTCTGGCCCTTGTTGGTGTGCCGGAGGGTCATGTACCCCATGACGCGGTCGCGAGGGGCGGTGAACACGCCGTCGAACGAGCCGTACGCGTTGCTCCTGTGCGTGGCGCGGGCGATCTCCTTGTCGTTGGAGTCACGGAACTCGACGACCACATCCTCGTCCGCGACCGTCCCGTAATTGTTCGCGGGGCGGTTGAAGCGGTAGTGAATGCCCTTGTAGTAAATCGTCTGGCCGGGCCGATACAGTGCGCGGTCGGTGAAGAACACCGTCGCGTGGTCGGCCGGGTCTGTCTGCCTCTCTCCAGCGTAGAACTCGTTGTCGCTGGCCACGGCCTGCTCGCCGCTGCGGGCCTGCAAAAGCAGCTGGTGCCTGCCCTGAACTTCAAAATTGAACACGCCGTTCGCGTCGGTCTTCACCGTCTGGCCGGGCTTGAACCAGCCCTCCCGGTCGCGCTCCCACGACCGCACCGACGCGCCCGCGACCGGCTCGCCCGTCAGCGCCTTGAGCACGAAGCCGTCGATCCGCCCCTCCTCCGTGCGCGGGCGGACCACGAACGCGAGGTCGCTGACCCAGACGGGCGTGGCGGAAACCTGGTTGTCCTCTTTGCTGAACGCCGCGTCATGGCTGGCCAGGACAAAGTAGAAGCCCGGCTTGAGCTCCTTCGGCACCGGAACCTTCTCGGTGCGTTCGCGGTAATCCGGCGTGGCAGGCAAGGCGGCCTCCCACTCGGCGGCCGGGCTCTTGCCGAGGATCTCCTTCTGGAGCTTCTCGTCGAAGTTGTTCAAGCCCCAGCGCTGCCGGGCGACCCACCTCTCGAAGTCATACGGCACGGCGCGGAAAAAGCCGCTGGTCAGGTTGCGGTAGGTGACGCTGACGGCCGGCCACGGCTCGTTCCAGACGCGCTCGGTCGAGAGGGTGACGGTTTTCGCCTCGATCTGACGGACGAGGTTGTGGCACCAGATGCCGCCGACGCTCTGGGGGTACATCTCCTCGCCGCGCGCCGCGATCGTGTGCGCCTCGGCCGGCTCGCCCTCGCCGTTGACGACGGTCGCCCAGGCGAACAGCGCGCGGGCCGCGATCTCGTGGCTGGCCCACTCGTCCGCGAACCGTTTCAGGGCGTTCTTGTAGGCCTCGTTCTTTTCGGGGCCGACAGCCAGGGCGTTGGCCATGCTGAGGCGCCAGAGGTCGGCGTCGATGAAGGCGGTCTTGTCGGCGTCCTTGCGGTGGAACGCCAGCAGGTTCTGAAAGAGCCGGACGGCCTTGAGCTTGGGTGAGCCGGCATCGGTCGTGTCCGGCTGCCACTTCAGAAACTCCGCGTCCGGGCCGAAGACCGGGCTACCCGCGGCGATCTCGAACTCGTCTTCCGCTTTCGCCGCACCCTGCTCGCCGGCCTGGTAGAACAGCAGCGCCTCATGGGCGAGGAAGTCGAACATCGTGGGCCGGTAGGCGTCAGGCACGCTGACCTTTTCGAGCAGGTCGTTGTAGTCGGCGACGGGCGTGGCCTTGAGCAGCTTCTCATGGGCGAGCGCGGTGGTGAAGTGCAAGTCGATCTCGGCGAGGATGCGCGGCAGGTCCCAGGTGGTGAAATCCTTGCCGGGCGCCTCGGCGGTATGGGTGCGCTGCTGGAAGCGCCAGCGGTTCTGCTGGAAGTACTGCCAGTACCAGTGCGCGAGGATCGCCTCCATCATCGGCTTCATCTCCGCTGGCGCCTTCGCGATCTCGGCCTGGAGCCGGACGACCTTCTCCTCCGGCTTGTTGCCCTCGATGTTGCCCTCGAAGGCGATCTTCATCCCGAGCGCCTTGATCGCCTCGGCGTAGCGCTTGTTCTGCAGCGCGTCGGCCAGGATAGGCTCGAGTTCCGCGATGGCGGTCTTGGGCAGCCCCTTGTCTCGGGCCTGACAGACCTTCTCCCAGCTCGTGGCCAAGACCGTCTGTGCGGCCACCACCGACGTAATAAGAACGACTGCGATTCTGAATTTTTTGATTAACATGGCGTATCTCTTTTCTTTTGCTTTCCCGAGTTCTATCCATAATACGTCTGCCGCGCTCATTTTGTTAAAGCGTGCAATATCTTTTCGATTCGTAATTGATCACTCTTTGCCCAGCAATTCATTCGCCAGCGAACCGGCACCATACACCTTCTTCAGCGATTCAAGGATTGCGCACGAATGCACCGACACCGCACGCGCCTGCGTTTCAGTGTAGATGAAATCCAGCACCAGCGACTGAATGTTGCCGTCAAAAATAATGCCCACAAACTCGCCGTTTTTATTGATAACCGGACTGCCCGAGTTGCCGCCGATAATATCGGCCGTCGCCACGAAATTAAACGGCGTATTTAGATCCAGTTTAGACTTTCGCTTGATCCACCGTTCAGGCAGATCAAACGGTGGCTGGTTCTGATGCGCTTTCGAGCGCTCGTAGAGTCCGGCGAAGGTGGTTTGAAAAGGGATGTGTTGGCCATTTTGCTCGTAGCCCTTGACCACGCCACATGCCAGCCGCAGGGTGAAAGTCGCGTCAGGATACATGCCGGTGCCTTCAAGCGCAAAGCGCGCGCCGGCGATTTTGGCATACGCCTGCTGCTTCACCTCATCCTGGGTTTCGACAATTTTTCTCACCGCCCGCGCGTCGGGATCCAGCATCCGGGCCAGTTCGATCATGGGGTCACTCGCCGCCAAAACATCCTGCGGCGGGCCTGCATACAGCTTGCGCCGCAGGGCCACGTCTTTAAGCCCGGACTTCAGCACCAGTTCCGCGGCGCGGTCACGCGGCGATTTTCCGGCCAGCACCTGCTGCACGATCGGATGGGCGAAACCCAGATTGCCCGCCAGCCAAGTCAGCGACTGGCCCAGCTTGAGCTGTTCGAAGTCGTCATACAGCGGCTCATCGGAAAACAGCTCCAGCTCAAGCGACTCCCGATTGGAATCGCGGAATTCGCGGAGGCGGTCGCCGTTGGGTTTGGATTTTTCTTCCGCGGACCGCAGCAAGGTCCGGGCAATCTCGAACAACGCGCTGTCGAACCCCTGCCCGCCTTCAAGCAGGCTGTGCCGGCGGGCGTTCTCGGCGATAACCTTTTGCGCGGCGGCAACCGCCTCCCACGCGGATAAGGTCTCCTTCAACTCCGGCTTCGCGGCCACGGCCTGACGCAGGCGCGCTTCATCCGCCTGCTTTTGCGCCATGATCTGGGGATCCAGCATACCTGCCAGTTTGCCCTCGACGGCCTTGCGGCTGTTCTGCACACCGAAAAGCATCTTCTTCGCACGGCGGGCGTTTTCCTCACTGCGCCCGCTATACGAAATCAACATCACCTCAAGCTGATGCGACAAGTTCAAGTAATTCGGATACCGCTGGTCCCGCAAGTAAGCCAGTTCATCCAGAGTCAGCGACCTTGACGTGTTGCCGGGATGTCCCGAAACGAACACCAGCTCGTTTTCTGCAGCCCCGGCTGTGCTGAACTTCAAGTAGTGCTGAACCTTGACAGGGCGGTCGTTTTCGTAGACACGGAAGAAACAGATGTCGAGGTCGAACCGCGGATACTCGAAATTGTCGGGGTCTCCGCCGAAAAAGGCGATCTGCTGCTCGGGGGCAAACACCAGGCGCACATCGGTGTATTTCTTGAACCGGTAGAGATGGTAACGCCCGCCCTGATAGAGCGTCACCACGTCGCTGCGCAGGCCGGTTTTCTCAAGGGATTCCTTTTCAATAGCAGCCTTCGCCGAGCGGCGGGCCGCAAAGGCCTGCTCAGGCGTCTGTGAGGGCAGGACAGCCGCTTTCACGCGGTCCGTAACGTCCTCGATTTCCATCAGCACGTTGAGTTCAAGGTCTAGACACTTCTTTTCCTCACCGCGCGTTTTGGCGAAAAAACCGTCGCGGTAATAATTGTGCTTCTCATCGCCGAACTTATGCAGGCTGTCGGCGCCCACATGATGATTGGACAGGACCAGTCCGTCCTCGGAAACAAACGAACCGGAGCCTCCGCTGTTAAAGCGCACCGAAGATTTGCGCACATGCTCAAGCCAGGCGTCGTCAGGCTCGAATCCGTATTGCGCTTTGAGCTGCGCACGCGGGGCATCGGTATACAGCCACATGCCTTCATCGGCGCGGAGCGTTGTTAAGCTGGCGGCCAACGCCAGGATCCAGGTCAGAACACAGGGGGTTCTTGTCGCACTCATACTTTCTCTCCACTTTGCCTGAAGGCAGCCATTCACTTGGTTATTGGGTGTTCAGAATCCGTGCGCGGTGCGCCTCGTCAATGAATGCCAACATGTTGGTCAGCGGAACGTCGCTCTCGACCGCATGTGACGGCGCGAAGATGTAGCCGCCCGCGCGCCCCTGCTCCAACAGGCGGCGGCTCTCCCTGCGCACATCCTCTTCGGTGCCGTGAGGCAGCGTCCGCTGCGTCGAAAGCCCGCCGTGAAACGCCAGACGCCCGCGATATTTCAGCAAAAGAGCGGTGGTGTCCATCACTTCCGGCTGGAAGGGATTAAAGCAGTTGAGGCCCAGTCCGAGCAGATCGTCGAACAACTCGTCCACATCCCCGCAGGAGTGGATCATCTGGAATTTGCCGGCCTGCCTCACCACGCCGTACATGCGTTTGAGCTGCGGCTTGATATATTCGTCCCAATACGGCTTGCCCATGATGAGCCCATGCTGCTGTCCCCAGTCGTCGCCGAAATAAACCGCGTCAATGTCATGCGTTAGCGCCTCGCGGACCTGCGCGATGTCGTAATCGGCGATGGCTGTGAAAAGCGAATGCACAAACTCCGGCGAATCCACAAAATCAACCATCAGGTTTTCCATGCCGCGCATGGTCCATGCCCGTTCAAACAGCGAGAACCCCAGATAAAACACACGGAACCGGTCGGGTTGCAGAGAGATTTTAGCCGGAAGGTCACGGAAAAAACGCTTGTCCAGCGGATCGGGAAAAACGTATCCCGCGAGCGTGGGCTCCGGCAGGACCCACCCTTCCACATTGCCGATGTCCTTGTCCACGCTGCGGTTCCAGACCACGCCGAACACGTCGCGCACACGGTCGCTGCCGAGGTCATCGAAAAAGCCGATGGCCG
>CAZXVN010000587.1:0-8170 GCA_964643945.1 uncultured Lentisphaeraceae bacterium
CGCCAACGCACCAACGCTGGCATGATGGATTGCAAGAAAGCCCTCATCGACACCTGTGGCGATATGGACGCCGCGATTAAAATCCTGCGCGAGAAGGGCCTCGCCATCCAAGTCAAACGTGCCGACAAAGAATCCAAGGAAGGCATCATCAAAGCGCTCGCCTCGGACGACGGCAACACCATCGGCATGGCCGAAGTCAACACCGAGACCGACTTCGTCGCCAAGACCGACAATTTCAAGAACTTCGTTGACACCGTGACGCGTAAGGTGCTCGCGGGCGTCGAGGACATCAGCGAGGTCATGAAAGAAGCGCAGATGACCATTGTCGCGCAGACCGGCGAGAACGTGAAGATTCGCCGCTCTGCCCGTTACGTCCTCAGCGGCACGGGCCAAGTCGCCTTCTACATCCACATGGGCGGTAAGGTCGGCGTCCTCGTCGAGGTGGGTTGCGGCAAGGCCGAGACCGTCACGAGCGAAACGTTTTCCGAACTCGTCCACGACCTCACGCTCCAGATCGCAGCCGGCGCGCCACGTTACCTGGCCTCGGCTGAAGTGCCGGAGAGTGCTGTCGAAACTGAAAAGGAGATCGCTCGCAACAGCGACCGCTTCAAGGGCAAGCCCGCTAACATCGTCGAGAACGCCCTCAAGGGTATCATCAACAAGTTCTACTCGGACGTCTGCCTGGTCCACCAGCCTTTCGTCAAGGAGCCCAAGCAGACCGTCACCGATGTCGTGAAAGCCTGCGAGAAAGCCACCGGCGACACGATCACGATCAAGCGTTTCGTGCGCTTTCAACTGGGTTCGGCCTAAACCGTCGGTCAGGTCACAAAACAAATAGAAGGCCGGAGCGACGCTCCGGCCCTTTTCCGTTAAACTGAGGCCGCTTGCTTTTCCCCCCAACATCTACTACACTGCGGCTTATGCGTGATCCCGTAACGTGTCCCTGCCAACCTGTAACTTTCCTATGAATGTGGAACAACGTTCCAGAGAGTTTCTGCCGGAAGCCCGGCGTATCGTCGTAAAAATCGGAACCCGTGTGATCGCCCAGAAAACCGGCCGCCCCGACATGCGCCCGCTCAAAGGCCTCGTTGCGCAGGTCGCCAAACTGCACCGCAACGGTTATGAGATTCTGATGGTTTCCTCCGGCGCGATCGGCGCGGGCATTGAAGCGTTGGGCATGAAAGAGCGTCCCAAGCGTGTCCCCGATCTCCAGATGTGCGCCGCCGTGGGTCAAGCCCGTCTCATGGCCAAGTATGAGGAGCTTTTCCTCGCCGAAAAAATCAAGATTGGCCAGGTCCTCCTCACCCATGCCGACTTCCAGCACCGCATCCGTTTCGCCAACGCCAAGCGTACGATGGAACACATGATCCGTTACAACGTCATCCCCATCATCAACGAGAACGATGTCGTGGCCGACGAGGAAATCAAGGCCGCCCTCTCGCTCGGTGACAACGACTTCCTTGCGGCCTTGGTCGTGAAGCTCGTCCGGGCTGATCTGCTCGTGATCCTCAGCACCGTCGACGGCGTGCTGGATGAGAACGGCAAGCGGGTGCCTTGTATCGAGAATCTGAACGACGCTTTCGCGCTCGTCAATCCCACACAGGCCGGCGGATTTTCTAAAGGCGGAATGGGCTCCAAACTGCGCGCCGCGCAGATTGCGGTGAAGGCCGGCTGCAGCGTGGTTATCGCCTGCGGACGCAGCCAGGACGTGCTGACCGATGTGATGTCCGGCTCCGACTCCGGCACCCTCATCCTCAGCAGTGCCCTGTAAACACGGTTAAAAATCCAACGCGCCTGAGAGGCGCTCGTTCCAGCGGCAAGGCCGTTATGAAACCCTGAAAACAGGCCGTCAGGCCGACGAACCCTATGATGACCGTCCATGATACCATCCGGCTTGTCGGCGATCAGGCACTCGCCGCCTCGCGCAAACTGGTGAATCTCTCGGCCAAGAAGAAGAACGCCATTCTGAATGCGATGGCCGACGCCCTCGACCAGCACCGAGACCTGATCAAAGAAGCGAATGCCCAAGACTGCGCACAGGCCAAGGCCGTCGGTCTTTCCGCAGCCATGCTCGACCGCCTGACACTCTCCGACGTCCGCATCGATGCCATGATCCGAGGCGTCCGCGAGGTCGCCCAGTTGCCCGACCCCGTCGGCAAGAAAATCTGGAAGCGCACGCGCCCCAATGGGCTGTCGATTGAAAAAAGGCGAGTGCCGTTGGGCGTGATCGCCATCATCTACGAGTCACGTCCGAACGTCACCGCGGACGCCGCCGTGCTCTGCATCAAGACCTCCAACGCCGTGATCTTGCGCGGCGGCAAGGAAGCCCTCCGCTCTAACCTTGCCATCACCCGCGCGTTGCAAGAGGGTGGCGCGGGTGCGGGCCTCCCCAGATACGCCGTGCAACTCATCGAAACCATCGACCGCGAAGCCGTGCGCGAACTGGTGCAACTGGACGACCGCGTGGACGTCGTGATCCCCCGCGGCGGAGAATCGCTGATCCGCGCCGTGGTCGAGAACGCGCGTGTCCCCGTGCTCAAGCACTACAAGGGCGTCTGCCATGTCTTCGTCGACGCCTCCGCCAAGCTGGATCAGGCGATTGCCATCGTCGAGAACGCCAAATGCCAGCGCCCCAGTGCCTGCAATGCGATGGAAACCCTCCTCGTGCATCAGGATGCCGCCGCCGCCTTTCTCCCGATGCTCGGCGCCCTGGCCGCCCGACGTCAGGTGGAACTGCGCGGCTGCAAGGCCACCTGCACGCTTTTGCCCGCTTGCACCCCCGCCACCGAAGAGGACTGGACCACGGAATATCTTGACCTCATCCTCTCCGTCCGCGTCGTCAAAGATCTTAAGGCCGCTATCACTCACATCAACACGTACAGTTCGCACCACTCCGACGCCATCGTCACCACCGTGGCTCGCAACGCCAAGAAGTTTATGAAAGAGGTCGACTCGGCGGCGGTGTATGTCAACGCCTCCACCCGCTTCACAGACGGCGGCGAGTTCGGCATGGGCGCGGAGATGGGCATCAGCACCGACAAACTCCACGCCCGCGGCCCCATGGGACTGGAAGAACTGACCACCTACAAATACGTTGTGGCCGGAAACGGCCAGATCCGCTGAATCTGCTTCCATGAAACACACACCCAAACCGCACACGTCCAAGCCGGAAAAGCTGATCAAAAAGATCTCCCAAACGGAGAGCGTCTTGATTACCGGGCATATCCATCCCGACGGCGACTCGCTCGGCTGCATGATCGCCCTCGCCCATCTGCTCAACCGCGCGGGCATTAAGGCCGTGGCCACCGCCGAACGCAAGGGGTTGGGCGGCCCCGGTTTTCTGGTGGGGGTTGAAAAGCTCATCGCCCCCGAAAAAGCCTCAAAAAAGAAGTTCGACCTGCTGATCTCGGTGGATTGCGGCGCGCTTGACCGTCTGCCAGAACCCGTCCAGCCGTTGGCGGCCAAGTTGACGGTCATCAATATCGACCACCACCGCACCAACACCCTCTTCGGCGACTTGAACTGGATCGAAAGCAGGGCCTCATCGACCGGCGAAATGATCTGGCGTCTCGCCCGTAAAGCCGGCTGGCAACTCGACGCCGTGACCGCCGAAGCGTTGTGGGTCGCCGTCATCACCGACACCGGCCGCTCCGCTTATGACCAAACCACCCCCGCCACGCTACGGTGCGGCGCAGACCTGTTGCGTTACGGCGTTCGCACCTCGTTCATCAATGACAAGCTCTATTGCTCCTTCAGCCGCACCACGATGGAACTCAAGAAGCGCGCCTTCCGCACCCTGATGTCCACCGAGAATAACGAGATCGCCTCGGTCACGCTGACCGGCCAAGACTTTGAGGAGACCGGTGGCACCAAGGCCGACGCCGAGGATGTCATCGAGATCCCGCGCAGCCTGATCGGCAACCGTGTCGCGCTTTTCTTCTACGGCGACGAAGACGACAACTCCGAGACACGCATCAGTATCCGCACGCGCGCCCCGCTCGACGCCTCCCGGCTCGCCAAACAGTTCGGCGGCGGCGGCCACGCCCGTGCCGCAGGCTGTACGGTCCACGAACCGCTTAGCCAAGCCAAAAAAACCTTCCGCAAGGCCGTCGCCGACTGGCTGGAACAACAGCCCTCCCGCAAGAGCGCCGTCGAGACGGACTCCCAACACGAGTGAGCCGGGTCGCAAATTCCATCGGTTACTTCAACAAGCCGCACATCTTCGGGATCGCCAGCGAGATCCACGGAATGTAGGTGATCAGCATCAGCGCGATGATCATCGCAAGAAAGAACGGCAGCGCCTTCACGGTCACTTGGGCAATGGTTGTCTTGCCCACGCCGCACCCGATGAAAAGGCACGTGCCCACGGGCGGCGTGCAGAGTCCGATGCACAGGTTAGCGATGATGATAATGCCAAAGTGAATGTCCGACAGACCCAGTTGCCGCACGACCGGCAGCAGGATCGGCGTGAAGATCAGCAGCGCGGGCGTCATATCCATGAACATCCCGACCACCAACAGCATGACGTTGATCGTCAGCAGGATGACGTAGGGATTGTCGGAAAGCCCCATCAGCACCGCAGACACCGTCTGCGGAATATTGGCCACGGTCATGATCCAAGACATCGCACTCGATGACCCGATCAGCAGCATCACCACCGCTGTGGTCAGGCCGGTCTGCAGACAGATGTCCGGCAGATCTTTCCAAGGAATCTCGCGGTAGAGTACCACCGTAAGCAGAAACGCGTAGGCCACCGCAATCGCCGCCGCCTCCGTCGCCGTGAACACGCCCTTCAGAATGCCGCCGATGATGATGAGAATCAATAACAAGCTCGGAATCGCCCGCCAACAGACCAGCAGCGGGTGGACGCGCTCGACGATAACCGAACGGTCCACCTTGCCGTAGCCGTGCCGGTTCGATAAGATGCCCGAAACGGTCATGATGCAAAGACCTACCAGAATGCCCGGCAGGATGCCCGCCATGAACATCGCCGCGATCGAGACCGACCCGGCCGCCACGGAGTAGACGATCATGGCGTTGGAAGGCGGAATCAGTAGCCCGGTCGTCGCCGCCGTCGCCGTCAACGCCACGTTGAATTCGCGGTTATACCCCTTGCGGTTCATCTCCGGGATCATGAACCCGCCGATAGACGAGACCGCCGCCGCCGCCGATCCCGAGATTGAGCCGAAAAGCATGCAGGTCAGCGTGTTGACATACCCGAGCCCGCCCGGGAACCGGCCTACGAACAGCGCCGCAAAATCGATCAGCCGCCGTGCTAACCCGCCGCGTCCCATAAGATAACCGGAGAACACGAAAAACGGGATCGCCAGTAACGGGAAGCTGTCGATGCCGTTGGCCATGCGTTGCGCCACGGTGTAGCCCGGAGCGCCGCCGTTCGCGAAAATCGCCAAAAGCGACGAGACCGCAATCGCCACCGCGACCGGCGCGTTCATCAGCAGCAGCACCACGAAAGAGAACACCAAAATCAAAATGATGCCGAGCATGCCCTTACTCCTCCGACTTCGTTTGAGCACCCAACAACTCGGCAGGCGTCATAATGATCGATATCAGGTTTTCAAGCGCAAACAGGATCATAAACACACCCCCGAGCGGCAACGCGAGGTAGACCATGCCGCGTGTCAGCGGCAGCGTCGGCAACTGTTGTCCCATCTGCCCCATCGCCAGTCCCCAGCCGCCGCTCACGAACACGACCACCGCCAGAACGATGGTCACCACCTGCACAAGGATGCCAAGTGTTTTACGCGCATCAGGGTGCAGTTTGTTGACGAAGAAATCCACGCCGAGGTGGGCCTTCTCGCCGAATGCCAATGCCGCGCCGACCATCGAGACCCACACCAGCAATACGCGGGCCAGCTCGTCGGTATATTCGGCCTGCCGACCCAAGCAGAAACGGGTGAAGACACCCCAGAGCACTGTCAGCGTCAGAACCGCCACCATCGCCATCAGCAGGATTTCCAAGGACCGGATGAAACCCTTTCTCACGCACGGCCATGCACCCATCACTTCACCTCCCGGATCTCGGAGAGGGTCTTCTTAATCACAAGGTACGCCTTGTCCTCGGTGATCAGTGCGCAAGCCTTGCGGAAACTCTCAAGATCAGGCGTGATGATCTCGACGCCTTTCTCCTTGGCCGTGGCCAGGCAGGCCTCGGTCGTCTCTTTCCAGAGCTTGCGCTGAAAAGCTTCCGACTCATCCGCCGCCTGCTGGAGCGCCTTCCGGACATCGAGAGGCAACGTGTCCCAGACTTTGGTGCTGATGATCAGCATGTCGGGGATGCGCTGGTGCCCGGTGAGGGTGAAATACTTGCACACCTCATAATGGCGGCTGGTAATGAAAGACGGCGGATTGTTCTCGGCCGCATCCACCGTGCCCTGCGCCAACGCGGTGTACAGTTCGCCCCAACTGATCGGGCAGGGGCTGCCGCCCATGGCTTTGACCATATCCATGGCCGTACGGCTGTTCATCACGCGCACCTTCATGCCGTTGACATCTGCCACCGAGCGGACAGGCCTCTTCGTCGTATAGAAATTGCGGTCACCCGAATCGTAGTAGCAGAGGCCGCGGAACTGACGCTCCACGCCTAGACCCAGCATGCGCTTGCCAACCGGACTGTGTAGCGTGTTCCAAAAATGCTCTGAATCACGGAACGCGAAGGGCACGCTGAACACCTTTATTTCCGGAAGGAAAGCTTCGAGCGCAGCCGTGGAAACTTTCGTCATCGCCAGTTCACCCTTCTGTACCTGTTCGAGGCAGTCGATCTCGCTACCCAGCACGCCGCCAGAATATATGTCCAGCGAAGCTTTGCCGCCGGTCAGCTCTTCCAACCGTTGCTTCATGAACGCCATGCCTTTGTGTACCGGATGTAATTCGTCAAGTCCATGCGCCAGTTTCAACACAATCCCGCGCTCGCCAGTACCTGTACCAGCGAAGGTGCCTCCGGTCCCTTTCGGACGGATCACAATCGCACCCAAGACACAAGCAACCAGCACCCCAGTCGTCACGCCCGCCACAAAAAACGACACCGACTTATCCATCGTTATTGCTCTTTCTTGCTGAAGGCCCTTTTGCAACTCAAAGTTGAAATGATTATGCGTGATTACCCAAAGATCCGTCGAGTTAATCTTTAATCTTTACGAAAAGCCTGTTGCGTAATTGCTGACTTGTGTGCCACAACCAAACTCGTCATACTGAACATCCTATGAAACAGACTTTCCCCGCTTTTCAAAAACCTGTCGCCGCCTCGAACTTGGCGAGAATCCGCAACAAGATCTTCATTGGCGTCATGCTTGCCACCCCGGTCATGGCCACAATCTGGATTTTCAATTTCTTGCTGAAACTGACCACCTCGTGGTTCCCAAAAACACTCTTCCCGCGGCTGGACGATCTGTTCCACGGCTATCTGCTGCAGGTGCTCGTGCTGCTGGCCGTGCTCGTAATCTTCTACCTTCTCGGTTTACTCGCGCACCACTTCCTCGGCAAACGGCTCTACAACCTCGCCGACCGAATTTTCTCAGGCATCCCCTTCATCAAAAACATTTACATTTTCGTGCGGCAGGTGTGCGAGTGGGTCGCCAAAAGCCGCAACACCATGTTCGAGGCGGTCGTCCTCGTCGAGTACCCGCGCAAGGGCAGCTACGCCATCGGCCTAATCACCGCGCAAACGCTTTCCGCCATCACAGCGAAAATTCTCGACGAAAACGGTCAGCCGACCGAGTGCGTCAACGTTTTCATCGCGACTACGCCCAACCCCACCACCGGCATGTTTCTCATTTTCCCGAGAAAGGATGTCATCAAACTCGACATGGACGTCTCAGAAGCCATGAACCTCATCATCTCCGCCGGCGCGATCCTGCCACAGAAAACCCCGGAGTCCAGCCGAAACTCCATGCTCGAAATGATCGATAACCTGATCAACAAACAGGCGATGGAAAAAGAAGATGCGGCGGAATAGGTCGCTTTTAATATAACGAAACCATTTATTTTATTGGGTTATTTTCACTTCTTATACGGTTGCACTGTTTCTGCTCGATGTGCTATGCTTTGACCGAAAACAAACCATTTGTTAGACGGTGTTAGACAGGAGACGACACCATGTCAAAGATCGGAAAAGGAAGTATCCAGCAGAAACGGGGATGGTTCCACCTAGTCA
>CAZXVN010000588.1:0-4489 GCA_964643945.1 uncultured Lentisphaeraceae bacterium
GTACGATGCCCACGGCACAGGCACTGGCACCAGCGCCACATCCGTCGGCGCGGCATGGAAGACAGTCGCCACTCCCGGTGCGACGGGTGGAGGGGTCGCTACATTATCGACGCCTATGCGCAACGGCGGCTTGTGGGTGGCACTGAGGCCGGCGAGCTTGCCGGCGCAGTGGGCCGGGGCGATCGCGACGTTCAAGGCGGCACCCGCTTTGTCCATGGCGGGTGCGGCTGCGGACAATTATACGCTGAACGGCGCGACCGGGACCGTGCAGATCGTAGCCAAAGCGCTGACGGTGAGCGGCCTGGCCGCAAGCAGTAAGACGTATGACGGCACAAACTCGGCGGCGCTGAGCGGCACGGCGGCGCTGCTTGCCGCCGAGGCGGCGGGAACCGGCACGGCGACAGACGGCACGCCCTACACGGGCGACGCGGTTACGCTGGGCGGTGCGGCCACGGCCGCGTTTGCCGACAAGCATGTGGGCAATGCCAAACTCGTGACTGTGACCGGCCTCACGGTCGGCGGGGCGCAGGTCGGCAATTACATCGCCACACAGCCAGCCGGCTTGACGGCCGACATCACTTCGCGGCCGGTCGCGGTCACGGCGGTGATGGCCGCCAAGGCCTACGACGGCACGACCGCTGCGGCCGGCACGCCGGGCATCACGCCCGCGCTGGTCGACGGGGATACGGCGACGGTTCTCGCGCAGGCGTTCCAGACGCCGGACGTCGGCGTCAGCAACAAGGTGATTGAGCCTGTCATCACGATCAGCGACGGCAACGGCGGAACCAACTACGCGGTGACGCTGCAGAACTTTACCGCCGGCACGATCAATCCGTCCCCGCCCGTGATTCCGCCCGGCGACGGTTCAGGCAACGGCTTCAGCGTTGATCCGGTTACGGGTGTGACTTTGCAGTTCGAGGCCCTGGGGGGTGCCCACTATCGCCTTCGCTATACGGATGATCTGCTGTTGCCAACCGCAGAGTGGCTCTGGGTCAACCCGCCTGTAGACGGCTGGAACACCGCGCTGACCAACGGGCCGATGATCCTGACCGACCCTGGAGCGACGGACAGTCCGCAACGCTTCTACCTCATTGAAGCTCGCTGAGGCTGGCCGATGTCCGTGATGCTTTAATAAAGGCGTAACAGAAGGAAGTTCCGGCAAAACGCATGTCAAAGACGGCCACGCGGAAGCGTGGCCCTCCAGACAACGTGTGAAACGGACTGCGGTGATAGTGGCGGAGGGACGCGCTTCCGCGCGTCTGCGGGAGTTGTGAAAAAGGTTGAAAAATGAAACAAACACGTTCAGTCCGCAAAGTTCATGTCGCCGTCCTCATCTTGGCCGCGTTGAGCATGGCCTTGTCCAACGCCGAGGCGACTGTTTCCGTCAGCCCGCTTTACGGCGACAACATGGTGATCCAGCGCGACAAGCCCTTTCCGGTCTGGGGCACGGCGGCACCCGGTAAAAACATCACGGTCGTCTATAACAGCCAGACCAACAGCGTGGCTTCGGACGCGCAGGGCAACTGGCTGGCCACGCTGCCGGCGATGGGCGTGAAGACCGCCGGCAGCAACCTCACCATCACCGAAGCCGCCGGCAACACGGTCACCTTGGGCAACGTGGTGGTGGGTGACGTGTGGCTGTGCAGCGGACAGTCCAACATGGCCTGGGGCCTGGGGAGCTGCAACCGGCAGGCGGATATCGACGGCGCGAACTTCCCCGGCATCCGCCACTTTTCTGTGCCGCTGGCCAACCTCGGTGAGCCGTCGAGGAGCCTGGCCGGAAGCTGGTCGGTCTGCGCGCCGGGCACCGCCGGCGGTTTCTCGGCGGTGGCGTTCTATTTCGGCCGGAAGATTTATCAGGACCAGAGCACGAACATCCCAATCGGACTGATCACCTCGTCGGTGGGCGGCACCTGCATCGACCCCTGGCTGGCGCCTGAAGGCTGCACCGACATCCCGGTGCTGGCGCCGCTGTTCAGCCAACAGATTCTGGCGTGGGGACCCTTCTCCCTTTTCAACGGCATGATCTATCCGTTGTCGCCCTATCCCATGAAGGGCGCGATCTGGTACCAGGGCGAGAACCGC
Source organism: uncultured Lentisphaeraceae bacterium (assembly GCA_964643945.1). GTDB lineage: Bacteria > Verrucomicrobiota > Kiritimatiellia > RFP12 > UBA1067 > JAHFSX01. Next base: position 2,086 of record CAZXVN010000588.1, read on the forward strand.
GAGACCATCAGCCAGTCCACCGACAGCTATTTTCTCAAGGAAAAGGCCCTTCAGCAGGGCTGGAAACGGGTTCTGGGTCTGGACGACTTCGCGCTCTATGTCGTGCAGTTGGCGAACTGGCTCGACCCCGCCGCCACGGTCACGCCTGACGGCCTCGGTTCGTGGGCAGACACGCGCCAGATGCAAGAGATGGTTTTGGGCCTGCCCCACGCGGGGGCGGCTTCGGCGCTGGACGTGGGAGATGCCGCCGACATTCATCCCAAAGACAAGCTGGATGTCGGCGAGCGCCTGGCCTTGTGGGCGCTCAAGAACGATTATGGCCGGACCAACACCGTTCCCAGCGGGCCGGTGCTCCGCGATGTGACGGTCAGCGGATCCAACCTCGTCTGCTCCTTCGACTATGTCGGCGCGGGGCTCATGGTCGGTTCCAAAACGCCCTACCTGCCAACGGTGGAAACCAACGCCCCGCTGGCGCGCTTTGTCATCGCGGGTAGCGGAGGAACCTGGTATGCCGCTAGCGCGGCGATCAGCAGCAACACGGTGGTCATCGCCTCGCCGTCGGTCGCCGCCCCTCGCAAGGTCGCCTACGCGTACTGGACGAATCCCTCCGGGGCCAACCTCTATAACCGAGAGGGTTTGCCAGCCTCGCCGTTCTGTGTCGATGACGTGACGGCCAAGTACTCGGTCACGTCCTCCAACAGCGTCGGCGGCAGCGTCAGTCCGACCGGCACGGTCACTTATTTGAAGCGGAAGACCGCCCTTTACACCATCACGCCGGATGCGGGCAAGTACATCCTCGACGTGAAGGTGGACGGCGTGAGCGCCGGCGCGGTCAAGTATTACACCTTTGATCCGCTCTACGCCAATCACACGATTACAGCCACCTTCACCAACGCGCCGCCGGCGTATACAGTGACCGCTGCAGCCGGAGCGGGTGGGGGGATCAGCCCTTCAGGTGTTGTGTCCGTCACTCAGGGCGGTGCGCAGACCTTTAGCATCACGCCTGTTTCCGGCGCGCTGTCCGCGGTCGCGGTGGACGGGTGGCCGATGGGCCCGCGCCAGAGATTCACCTTTGCCGACGTGCGCACCAACCACACGATTTCCGCCGCGTTTTCTTTCACGATCCAGGCCTCCTCGGGCTACGGCGGGTCGGTCAACCCTGCGGGCGTGACCGTTCTGCCCTACGGCGCCAACCAGACCTACGCCATCACCCCGGCTGCAGGGTACTCGGTCTTGAAAGTGCTGGTGGACGGCACGAACGTCGGAGCCGTCACCAGCTTCACCTTCACGAACGTCACCACCAACCATACCGTCACGGCCTCGTTCAGCGGCGGCAGCGGCGGCGGAAGCGTCCCGCAGCAGAGCCAGCTGCTCTTCTCGTGCCTGTCCGACGCCCTGCCCGCCAGCGGCAGCATCAGTTTCTGGCCGACGTATATTCCCTCGGGTTCGACGCTCTCGACGATCGGCACGCCCACGGCGGAGACGATCGACGGGCGGAAGTTCGCCAGCAACAACTATTATGACAATGACGGCTTCAATCAAGGGTCGTATACCTCAGCCATCGCCTGCAACGGAGCCACGATCATGGTGGTCGCCAAGCCGGTCCGCAATGGTGTCTCCACAGGATGGACATCCATCGTAGACGTGTTTTACGACCGGCTGGTCCTCGGGATCCGGAATGAAAACGGGCAGGTCTGCGTGCGGCGCAACGGCAGTGTTGATACGAGCACGACCGTCATTCCGGATGGCCAGACCACGATCCTGAGCCTCGTGGTGCAAAGCAACGGCACCTACAAGGTCTGGGCCAACGGCTCGGCCATCTATACCAACACGACCGTCAATGCCCTCACGTCATTCGATCCGACATGGAACGGCGGGGGGCTGGGGTTCTGGAGCAACATCACCGTCGGCCGCAACTGGCCCGATGGCTGGACCACCTTCAACGGTTACGTGGGTGATGTCTTCTTGTACAAGGCCGCCCTGTCGGACGCCGACCGGGTTTCGCTGGAGCAGTATCTGGCCGCGCGGCTCGTGGACGGAGGCGGCACGAACTACACGATCAGCGCGTCAGCGGGAATAGGCGGCACCATCACGCCGAGCGGCGCGGTGTCGGTCCCGTCCGGCTCAAACCAGACTTTTACGGTCGCGGCCTTTGCCGGGTATGGCCTGTCCAATGTAGTTGTGGACGGCGTCTCGCAGGGCGCTGTCACGGGGTACACCTTCACCCACGTGACGACCAACCACACGATCGCCGCGGCCTTTACCAACAGCGGCGCGATCAGTTATACCATCACCGCCTCTGCGGGAGCAGGCGGCTCCATCACGCCGAGCGGCGCGGTGTCGGTTCCGTCTGGCTCAAACCAGGCCTTTACGGTCGCGGCCTCGGCCGGGTATGGCCTGACCA
>CAZXVN010000589.1:0-4377 GCA_964643945.1 uncultured Lentisphaeraceae bacterium
CGTGACCCTGACAGCGTCCAGCCGGCCATCCGCAGTGGCTCGCGGTGGTCCGCATGACCACGCTTCGTGCTGGAAACCATGCACCCAACAACAATCCGAAAAAATCAGCTATGCAATGGGAGTCAAAATTAGAATTGCTGCACATCAGAAGGCACATCAGAAAGGGTGTTGAGGGGGAAGAAAATCAAAAAGAAAATCAAAAAAGGTCAAAAAAAGAAAATTCGATGGAAAGGCCCCTGTTAAAACCAGTATACTGCTTGTTCAAATGACAGAAAAAGTTCTGATTATCATACCGACGTATGACGAGCGAGAAAACGTGGCTGCCATTTCTGAGGCCATCCTGAAACAGGTGCCTGCCGCCAATATTTTGTTTGTAGACGACAACTCGCCCGACGGGACGGGCGTGTTGCTGGATGAGATCGCCCAGCGTGAGCCGCGCGTGTTTGTGATGCACCGTGGGGGCAAAGAGGGGCTGGGGCGTGCGTACATCGCGGGGTTCAAGTGGGCGTTGGCGCGCGACTACACGTTGATCTGCGAGATGGACGCGGACTTTTCGCACGACCCCGCCGCTTTGCCGAGTCTGTTGCAGGCGGCATACACGGGTGTGGATCTGGTGTTGGGTTCACGGTACATCGGCGGAATCCGCGTGATGAATTGGCCGATGAGCCGGCTGTTGCTCTCGACGGGCGCGGCTAAATACGTGCAGATCATTACGGGTATGCCCCTGCATGACCCGACGGGCGGTTTCAAGTGTTTCCGTCGGGCGGTCCTTCAGGCGATCGACCTTGACCGAATCACCTCCAACGGTTATTCCTTCCAGATCGAGATGTCGCATACGGCGTGGATGAAGGGATTCACGATCAAAGAGGTGCCGATCGTTTTCGAAGACCGACGTGCGGGGTACTCGAAGATGCGAGCCAATATCGCGTACGAAGCGTTGATGATGGTGCTGAGGTTGTGGGCGCGGTGTGGGTTGCGCCGCTCGCCCTGCGCGGGGACGAAGGCGTGAGTGCCGCGCGTGCAGGGCTGCCTTGGTTCTGGGCACTGCGGCCTGCGCAGTGGATTAAGAACGGGGTTGTTCCCGCCGCGTATTTTTTCGCACGGTGGGATCCGAGTCAGAGTGCGTATGTCCAAGGTGCGCTGCCCGTCGCGCTCGAAGCTCTGGCCGTGGCCTGTTTCTGTTGTGTGTCGAGCGGTGTGTACCTGATCAACGACGTGCACGATGTCGAGGGTGACCGTGTGCATCCGGTTAAATGTCGGCGCGCGTTGGCTTCGGGTGCGATCAACGTGCGGTCGGCGTGGTTCGTGGCGGCGGCGTTGCTGTTGGCCGGACTTGCGGGCTCGCTGGTTCTGCCCGCGGCGTTTACGGGGGTGCTGAGCGGGTACTGCCTGATGCAGTTCGGCTACACCTTCGCGCTCAAGCGGATCCCGTACGTGGATGTGTTTGTGATCGCGACGGGGTTTGTGTTGCGTGCGATTGCGGGCGCGACCGTATTGACGGTCCGCATCTCGCCTTGGTTGTTGCTCTGCACGTTTCTGCTCGCGCTTTTTCTGGCGTTGTGCAAGCGGCGGCACGAGAAGATTCTGTTGGAGGATGCGGGCGGACAACACCGTGAGGCGCTGGCCGGGTATGATCGCAACCTGCTGGATATACAGATCGCGATCACCTCATGTGCCACGCTGGTGTGCTACGCGATCTACACGTTGTCGGAGGAGACCGTCCGGCGTTTCGGCACGAACTGGCTGGGGCTGACGATCCCGTTTGTCGTGTTTGGAATCTTCCGTTATCTGGAACTGGTTTATCGGCATGACGAGGGCGGGCGCCCGGAGAAGGTGTTGCTCACCGACAAGGTGCTGATCGCAACGGTGGTCGGTTACACGTTGACGGCACTGGCTGTTTTTTTGACCGTGTAAGGTTGCTTTCCCGCTGAAAAATTTTCCGCATTTCCACTTGTCAAGACGTGAAGGTGTTTGATATATTCCCACTACTTTTTTTGCGGGGAGGTGGCGCAATTGGTTAGCGCTCCGGACTGTCGATCCGGTGGTCGCGGGTTCGAATCCCGTCCTCCCCGCCATTTTTTTGAGCAGGTCACCTTGATCGGTGGCCTTTCTTTCTTTTGTGTAGTGGAGGTTTTTGACCCTTGCGACGGGTTGCCCGTATACTGCCTGTCTGAACGGTTCGTCAGCAACTTCCCTGCTACGCCGGGTACACGTTTATGCGCGAAATTCTGGATGTCCTGTTTCTGGCGGTGCTTCAAGGCGTCGCCGAATTTCTTCCCGTCAGCAGCTCCGGGCATCTGGTGATCGCGCAGAGTCTGCTGAAGATCAACAGTGCGGGCATGTGGCTGGAGGTGGTGCTCCATCTCGGCACGATGGTCTCGATTGTGCTTTACTACCGCAAAACCCTGTTGGCGCTGATACGCGGGCTGTTGCGAGGCGATCATGCGAGCTGGGGGACCGCCGGGCATGTCGCGCTCTCGGCGATACCGGCGGTGTTATTCTTTCTGCTGTGCAAAGACAAGGTGGAGGCCTTTTTTGAGAATCCGCACGCCATCGGCGGATTCCTGATCTTCACGGGTGTGGTGTTATGCGCGCTGCGCTGGATGAGATGCGGTGAGGGCGGCGTGACGGCGCAGCGCGCGTTGCTGATCGGCCTCGCGCAGGCAGCGGCCATCTTGCCGGGCATCAGCCGTTCGGGCATGACGATCTCAGCTGCGCGGATGACGGGCATGGCTCCGGATCAAGCGGCGGAGTTTTCGTTCCTGATGTGTCTGCCGCTGCTGGCCGGCGCGGCACTCATCGGCGTCGTCGATGCCTCGGCACAGGCGTGTGCCTTGCCGTGGTGGCTCCTGTTGACGGGTGCCGCCGTTTCGGCGGCGGTGGGCTTTCTCTCGCTCTCGCTCCTCGTGCGCACCCTGCGCGGAAACCGCTTCTGGCTCTTTGGTCCCTACTGTCTGACAGTCGGGGTTTTGACGGTCCTGTTTATCTGAAAGCATGCCTAAAAACTCCACGTTGACCGGCAGGGGAGAAAAGCTCTATACTATAACGTTTAACCCGTGGAGGCATTTCTGTGAATGTTGAACTGATTGAGAAGGCGAGAGCTCGGGTCCCCAGTGTTCCGGTGCTCGTGAATCTTGTTTCGAAACGCGTGCGTCAGCTCAATATGGGAGAGAGGCCCTTTGTGAAACCGTTGTCGATGGACGAGGACAAGGCGGACATCGCGTTGCGCGAGATCGCTGACGGGCTGCTCATTTCCGAGGTCGATTTCGGAGCCATCGCACGGGCCGAGCAGGCGCACACGCGCTGGTCGCCGTAAGGTGATTCTGCGCAGCAGGCGCGGGGTGAGCGGGTCATGAGCGGGGAGAGTAAAAAACGAAACGGCGGCAATCTGACGGTGAACCGCAGGGCGTTGCACGATTATTTTGTTCTCGAGAAAGTCGAGGCGGGGATCGAGCTGGTGGGTACCGAGGTGAAGGTGGTGCGGAACGGCGAGGCCGGGTTGTCGGGTGCCTACGCCCAGGTGAAGAACGGACAGCTCTTTTTGAATCAGGTGATGATCCCGCCCTATGCGTTCGGCAACCGTTTTAACCATGACTCGTTGCGGACGCGGCGGCTGTTGATGCACACGCGGGAGATCCGCAAGCTGCAGGCGCAGTCGGAGCAGAAGGGGCTGTCGCTGATCCCGTTGAGGATGTACCTGTCCCCGAAAGGACGGGTCAAAGTGGAAATAGGCGTCTGCCGGGGCAAAGCCCAGGAAGACAAACGCGAGACCATCAAACGGCGGGAAGCGGACCTTGAGGCCCGCCGGGCGATCTCGAAGCACTACAAAGGGTGAGTCTTAAGAGGAGGAAGGACGTATGACGATGCCAATTTGTTTCTTGCAGAATATTGCGCCGCCGGAAGTTCTGATTATTGTGCTAATCATTGCATTGTTTTTTGGTGCAAAAAAGATACCGGATCTCGCCCGTTCGCTCGGCCGCAGCTTAGGCGAGTTCAAGAAGGGCAGGGAAGAAGGCGAGAAACTGGCCAACGAGAAGGTCAAGCAAATCGTTGACGACATCAAGAAGGAAGAGCCCGACAAGGTTGAAGGCCCGAAGGCGTAGGCACGCAGAGCAAATGAGGCGTGACAGTAAAGGACGGGAGCGTGCCCGTCCTTTTTGTTTTCCCCTAGAGGCTCTCTAAACCGAAGTTCCAGCGACAAAACGCGCGCCCGCCATGCTCAACCCATTGAAGTGCAATGAGATGCACGCCAGAACCACAGCATTTTACGTTCCAAAAGTGCCCATGTAAGTAAAATAAATGTTAATTTTTATGCTTGAACTGCTGCATATATAAGCTATTGTTGAGGCCATGTACATCGATGTGGTTCCCAACCGT
>CAZXVN010000590.1:0-2889 GCA_964643945.1 uncultured Lentisphaeraceae bacterium
TGAAGCGAAAGAAGGGCTATAAAAACAAATTTTTTCATAACGTTTCTTAGTATAGCCCCCTAGTCTGACAAAAGCAAGGGTTGGCGCACGGGGCAGGGTTGGCGCGGGCGCACCGGCGAGTCGGTGACCTTAAGCGCCTTACGGCGCCACCAACGGGTGCATACGTTCGTAGTGTGCTTCTGGCACTTCGCAGCCGCACGAATAACGCGCTTGCCGTATCCGTCCGAATATGAAAGATTACGTCCGTGGTCGGCCGCTCAGCCCGCCAAGGCGGACTGAGATCCAACGGGCGGCCGAAGAGGAAAAGGCTCGCCCGCTGCGGCGGCTAAAAGAAAGGATGTCAAGATGAGAAACATATCCCGTCCGTCCCGGCGGCGGCATACGGCAGGCGGCGTTCTCATAGCGGCCATGTGCCTGGCGGCGCCGGTCTATGCCGGCCTGCCGCTTCAGCCGGCGGCCAAGCCCTTCGCGGTCATCGTGCTTCCGGACACCCAGAATTATGCGGCCCGCTTTCCGGACACCTTCACCGTGCAGACGGCCTGGATCAAGGAGCAGAAAGACGCGCGCAACATAGCCTGTGTGATTCTGGAGGGTGACATTACCGACCGCTGCACCGAGCCCGAATGGAAGGTGGCTGATCAGGCGATGAGCGTGCTTGACGGCGTTGCCCCCTGTTGCATGGTGATGGGCAACCATGATTATGAGCAGTGCAAGCCGTCAAAAAGGGACGCAACCCAGTTCAACAGGCATTTCGGCAGCCAGCGGTTTGATAAAAAGCCATGGTATGGCGGCCATTATGGGGAAGGCAACGAGAACGCCTATTACCTCATTCCTGCCGGAAAGACAAACCTGCTGGTCCTTTGCCTGGAGTTTGGGCCGAGAGACGAAGTCCTCGCGTGGGCGGACAAGGTCGTGTCCGGGCACAAGCGCCACCTCGCGATCGTGGTGACCCACAGCTACACCTACTCGGACGACACCCGGACCGGGACAGGCGACAAATGGAATGTCCACGAGTACGGATGCCCGAATGACGGCGACGAAATGTGGGACACGTTCGTAAAGAACCACGAGAACATCGTGCTGGTGTTAAGCGGCCACATTCTCAATGACGGGCTCGGCCGGCTCACAAGCGTGGGCGTGAAGGGGAACAAGGTGCACCAGATCCTGGCAAACTATCAGATGAAGCCAAACGGGGGCAACGGCTGGCTGAGAATCATGACGTTCCTGCCCGCCGAGAAGAAGATCGCCGTCACCACCTACTCTCCCCTGCTGAAGCAATACGCGGAAGACGCAGACAACCAGTTTGAAGTGGCGTATTAGTTAAGCCGTCACGGTTTCGCCGCGGCGCCGGCCGCGGCGCCCGGCTGCGCGTCGCAGATCACGCGGAAGCCGACGGTGTGGACGCCTGCCCACTCAGGATACGCGAGCCGGAAACTGGCGGTGGCGCGGATGGCACGGTCATAGAAGGAGCCGCCCTTGACGATCCGTTTGCCCGCAGTGTCCGCAGGCGTGCGGGTCCATTCAGCGGCGTTGCCGTGCATGTTGTACAGTCCCCACGGATTGGGCTCATAGCGTTGAACATTCGTGGTGGCCAACGCGCCGTCGTTGACGTTTTTGTCCGCGGGACGCCATTCCGGCGGTGCCTGACCACCCGAGTGGCGCCCCAAATTGGCATCCGCAAGGTTGGCATATTTGCCATAGTCGGTGCCCAGCGGCCCGAACCAGAAGGGTTCGGCATGACCCGCGCGGCAAGCCCATTCCCATTGGGCCTCGGTCGGCAGCGTGAAGCGGCGGCCGGTTTTGGCCGACAGCCAGGCGCAGAACTCCGTCGCCCGCTGCCAGCTCACCCGCACGACGGGCTCCTGTTCCCCGTTCATCGGTACGCCCCGGCTGCCTTGGTCTTTGCCCATCGGGTTGAAATAGCGGCTGTCATGCTGCGGGTCGAACTGGGCATAGAGCTTGTTGCTGACCTCAAAGGCCGCCATCCAGAACGGCTGTTCGACCTTCGCGCGGGCGTTGCCCGTGACAAACTCGCCTGCCGGAATCAGTGACATTTTCAACTTCACGTCGTTACCTAAATCCACCGTCTGATTGGACACCGCGGTGGCCTGGAAAGGCCAGCCAGGACAGGTGACGGCCTGAGTGGACGGCGCGGCCGCGAGGGCAGGCGCAGACGGTGGCGCGTCGGGCAGTTTTACATCGAGGGTGGGAATGGTCTCGAAATCGGTTTCAAGGCCGGCGCAAAGCACATCCAGTTCCTGGCGGCGTTTTAAAACGGGGCGTGGGCCGACCTTTTCCAGCCAGGAGCCGAAATACGGCACGTTGAAGTCGATCCATGTGATCAGGCGGTCCCAGGATTGGGCATCGAGCCGGACGTTGTGATGGCCCTGCTGTAGCATCTGCACCAGCTCACTGTTGTCGGCGTGGTATTCCATCGGATTCAGGATGTGATAGTCGCTTTCGGGGCCGGGGCGGTACACGAAGCGGTGCAGGTTCTGATAGGCGGTGCTGAAGCCGCCGCTGCTGGCGCGAAAATCAGGGATCTTCGCAGCGCCGTCGTGGCAGCGGATACAGTACTTGTCCAGCACCGGTTGAACCTCATGCGCGAAACTGAAACCGCGCGCCGGGCCGTACCACGGCCGGATGGGCGTCGGCGGCTGGGTGAACGCGCTCCCCTGCTTGGCCGTCGGCGAATTCGGCTGGCGCTCGTGGCATCCGACGCAGGAGACGCGCTCGCCGGGCATGGCCGTAAACCAACTCCGCATCACCTGCAAGGCTTTGCCTTCGGCGTCGAGCGGCTGGACTGCCAGCGGGCGGTTGGCTGGCACCCGGAACATGACCGAGCCGTCCTCGTTCACCGGCACGGTGCCGACGATGCGATGCACATCC
>CAZXVN010000591.1:0-4324 GCA_964643945.1 uncultured Lentisphaeraceae bacterium
CGCTCAATGGCCTCCGGCTTGAACGCGTGCCACATCTGGATCTGGTTGGCCGCGTAGGCGGGCGTGTAGTTTGCGCCGATCCACGCCGAGGTGTCATACGGTTTCTTCGGGTCGGCCTTGACGGCGCTTTCGGCAGACGCACACGCCACCGAGAGGGCGGCGCAAAGCAGGGTCACGTGAGTTTTCATGGTAATGCCTGTTCTTGTGTTCACGCTCATCAGGTCCTTTTCATCCAGAGCGGTGCGGTGCCAAACCAAAGGATCGTGCCGGCCAGCAGGATCACCCGGTTGGCCTCGCCGCTGAGGGTCTTGCCCGCGCAGAGCAAGGCCGAGGCCAGCATGCCGGCCAGGATCAGCCACGAGACCAGAGACAGGATCTTCTTCATACTCTAAGCCCTCCCTCACGTGCGCGGCGCTGCGCGAACTTGCTCATAACCAAGTAGAGCAGGCCGGCCGCGAACCAGCCCGGCAAGCCCAAGAAGAAAATCTGGGCGCCGCCCGCTTTGTTCATCGCGACGCACGCGGCCAGCGCGACGATCCAGGCCGCCAGCGGCGGCCACCAGTTTCGGAGCCCGTGGCGCTCGACGTAGAAGTCCTCCATGCCCAGCTTCCGCATGAAGTAGTGGTCGGCGAAAATCACCGCGCCCATCGGGCAGAGAGCCAGGCCGTAAAGCGCGGCGACGTCGAGAAACTTGGAACAAAGGCCGGGGAAGATGCCGACCACGCTGGCGACCGCGCCGGCCACAAGGGTCACATGGAAGCGGGTCCACTTCGGGTGCAGGGACTGGAACGCCAGCCCCGCCCGGTAGATGATCGGGTTGGCCGTGGTCCAGCCCGCGATGAAGACCAGGAGGATGCCGGCCCAGCCCGCGACGCCGAACACCAGCGACGCCGGCGTGATCGCCACGTCGGCGCTGTTGCGGTGGAGCTGCACCGCGTAGAGCAGCCCGGCGCAGATCCACGCCATGTAGTGCCCGAAAAACATGCCCGCCGCCGAAGCGAAGCCGTAGCTGGACTTCTTGGCGAACCGGAAGATCGAGAGGTCGCCCATGCCCCAGTGCCACGCCATGTTGCCGAACCACGAGAAGAACATGACGTGCCAGAAGGTGAACTTGATGCGGCCCGGCTGGACATGGCCGGGCCAGATGGAGTCGTTGGCGACGCGCCAGAAGTCGCCAAGCGAATGGATGCCCAGCTCCGGCAACGAGGCGATGCCGAACACCGCGAACATCACCACCATCCAGGGCGCCGCGATGTTGGCGAAATGCGACAAGGCGGCATAGCCGCGCGCCGCCAAGTACGCGAACAGCAGTCCGGTCAAGAGCACCGTCACCGACAGGCCCGGTCCCGGAGGAAGCCAGTCGTTCAGCCCCGGCATCGCCATGCCCAGCGGCCACGCGACGGCAGTCGCGGAGACATAGATCATGGCTGCGGCCACGCAGCACCACAGCACGCCGTTGGCCAGGTTATAGACTTTGACCAGAGACGCCCCGCCGATTTTTTCGAGCTGAAAATAAAGCGTCAGCCGATGCTTCACCGCGATGGGCGCCGTGACGTACGTCCACGTCAGCACGGCCAGCAGATTGCCGACGAGCAGCCCGGCCAACAGGTCGAAGGCGCTCACGCCGTGCACCACGAAGAGCGGGCCGATCAGCAGCTCCGTGCCCGCCACATGTTCGCCGGCAAACATGCCCAAGAAACTTCTCAGCCCTTTGGTGCAGCGCTCCGGCACGGGCTCGCGTTCAAACTCCTCCACCGGCGCAGACCCCGTGTCTCTGTTGTCACAATCACTCATGATCACATACCTATACCTTCAACCGGATTAGTCCAAACACTTAGTCACACACTTAATCGGTTACGCTTAGTCCAACTGCTTAGTCGGATTGTCCACGCGGTTGATCCTTGCACAATCATTAGTGAAATTTTCCCCAACAAAACCGGAAGAGCCCGATTAAGACGCAGCGCTTCCGTTCGTAATAATAATCGTTCAAAAGTCACCCCTCCCGTTTTCTCCCGCTTCGCGCGCGGGCTCACCAGCGAGAAACCCGCCTCAAAATATCGTCCTGCGCAGACGGCGCAGCATCCACCCACAGCATGATGCCGTCAGGGTCAACCTGCTTGACGAAATCGTCCAGCTCTTCCGGCAGCAGGTCGACGATGACGCTCTTGCCGGCCGCCTGGATCTTCCTGATCAGCGGGATCCATTGCAGGATCGGGCTGTCTTCGCCGTAGCCCTGCACCCATTGGATGGCTTTCAGGCTGGGCAGCGTCAGGATGGAATCGATGTGCCGGGCCACGCCTTTGCCGTCGAGATGAAAGACGTTGTGCGTGAAACACTCGGCCTCTTGCCTGAGCACCGGCAGGCAGAACGTGTCGAAATCAGTGGTCGAAAGGTTGACCGCGAAATCGCAGGCGAGAACGTTGAAGGTTTCGAAGGACGGCAGGTTCATCCAGGTCACGGACGGCTGCCCGTGGGCTTTCAAGAGGCGGTCGAAATGGCGATACACAGCCGGGTATTCCGCGAAGGCCGCTTGAATCAGCCGGTGCAAGCCGGCCGGCCGATCGACCATGTCGAGACACATGCGCTCCGCGCCGCGCAAGCCGGCCGTGCAGTCGATGCCGGCGTACATGTCGGTGTAGCCGACCATGAAACGTCCCTGCGCGATTTCCAGGGCGCGGCGGGTCAGCTCTTCGATTTTCAGGAAATAGCGGTTCTCTCTCTGGACCGCGAGCGGCGGCAGGTTGTCGAGGTCCTCCACGCCTGGATGGATCCACGCGGTCACGTCGTCGAACTTCGGCACCTGCCCCAGAAACAGGTTGTAAACGACGGCGCTGAGGTTGGGCCAAAAGACCGGGAAGGTTTCGCCTTGGAGCGGCGCGACGGCAAGCGAAGCGACAAAGGTCTTGATCTGGAATTCGGTGTCCATCCAACGCGCCTCGGCGCTGGGCCATATACCTTTGCAAATCCGGTGCCGCTCGTACTCCACGTTATGATGGTGGAAGCGGACCGGCGGCCGGTCGATGCGCTTTTGTTCATACCAGGCGTTCACGCGTGCCATGCACGCAGCAAAATCCGGCTTGTATTCAAGTTTGGCGTCGAGTGCCATAAGATCCCGTCAGAAAAGTTAAACCTGTGCTCTCCAAGGTTCTTCCTAGTCTGAGGGCGGCATGGCGGGGAAGTTAGAAAACCCTTTGCCGTGCGCCCGTGGCGTCGTGACAAAGGGTTTTTTCGGCATGTAAGCGGTGAGCGCGATCCAACATGCCTATGGAATGATCCCCGCTACTCAGAACACAGGAACTTCCTCACAAAGGGGCTTCCTGATAAGAATGCGCAATTGGCAATTGTCAGGTTTATAAGTGGAACCCTCAACGAGCAACCGATCCGTATCCCAAAGACCTGCGGAATAAACGGCGGTTCCGTAGCCGCCGCCTTCGGCGAAGACCATCACGTGCGTTCCCCAGGGATAGGCGCGCACAACGTTGAGTTCGATGTCGGAAGAATAGGGAACCAGCTCCCATCCTTCAGGGAGGCTCAAATAGCTTGTTTGGCATGCTACGGACGTTTGCGTGGGAAGGGTTCCGTCCAGCGCCTGATAGCAATAGCCGTTGTAGGATACGCCGATGTCGCAAACATCGCAGGGCGATTCCGCGACATAGAGCGGGGGAGTGGAGCAACTGCTGAACGCTTTGGGAACCAAGGCGTTAATCGTCGCCTGAACGTCCGACTGCGCGATCGGCTTGATGACGTTGGACAGGGCCTTGTTGTATTTCAACGTGAACGTGCCATACACGACCCCATAATCCAGGCCTTCATCGTCGTCGATGCCAACGGTGCAATCCGCGCCCGAACAAGGCGCGAAGGCAAGGGCAAAGTCGCAGTCGTCATCAGCCAAACACCGCGGGCAATTGTTCTGCGCCGCACTGCAATAAGGGGCGTCAGCCCAGCCGGCCTTGCTGCCCGAAATCGAGGTGATGTCGTAACCCTCTTCGGCTTCGAGCTTGCTGGCCGTTCCAAACCCGGCATTCCACAACTCGAAATAGCGGGTACAGGAGTTTGTCGGACCCACTTCGAAACCCACATCAAACTCCAGCTCGGCCGATGTCGCTTTGCAAGAAAGCGGGCTGCCGAAACGGTTGGCACCCCCGATCCAAGTATCCTCCTCGTCCGCAAAGACAACCTGGCAGTACTTGTCGGCCGACGTGGCCATCAGGACCAGCGGATAACCGTCTTCCAGGTTCTCCAAGTCGCCGTCGAAGTCGTTGCAGTCGCAACCCAGCACGATCACGCCCTTGACCGTCACCGTTCCCTTCACGCGATAGCAGAT
>CAZXVN010000592.1:0-7931 GCA_964643945.1 uncultured Lentisphaeraceae bacterium
GCTTGCGAATCTCGACTGCACGTTCAACCGGCAAATCCGTACGCGACATTCTCCTCCTCTTCCAACGCTCCCGCGTCAACACGCATGCGCTTTCCACGTCTTCTCGGCCGCTTCAAAAAAGGGGCCGCCTCTTGTATCAGAAGAAAATCTTGGCAAACTTCAAAACGCCCTGTTTCCAAGGCACACGGTGCGAGACGCCCGAAGCGTTCTTGAAGCTGGCAAGGTTCTTCACGTACCAGCGGTAGTTGCGCACCAGCGCATCCTTATTGGAAAACTCCGGTTTGTACCCTAGTGCGCGTTCGGCCTTCTCAATGCTGACGAACGAATCCTGACTCGCGGTCTCGTACACCCACTTGTAGAGCGGCGACAACTGGAGCAGCTCCAGAAAGCGTAAGGTCCAGATCATCGGCGCAGCCGGAAAGCCTCGGATCTTCTTGCCGTGCCCGGCATCGTCGAGCACGGCCTGATAATCCTCTCGCATGGTTGTGAACGCCTTCGCCCCGATGTTGAACGTGTCGTTCACAACCCCCTTGTCCAGCGTGAGCGTCAGCCAAATCGCGTCACACAGATCCTCCACATCGAGCAACTGGTAACGGTTCCTGCCGTTGCCGATCATGGGAAAACCATGACCCGTGTAGGCCCAGTCATAGAACAGCGCGAACACGCCGAGACGCTCGGGACCGACAAAAGACTTGGGGCGGATGATCGGAACGCAGAGCCCCTGCTTGCGAAACCCGAAACAAACCTCCTCCGCCATAATCTTAGCCTTGCCGTATGGCCCCACGCCAATCAGCCGATCGCTCTCCAGCAGCGGATGATGATCAGGAATGCCATACACGGCCGTGGAGGAGATCATGACAAAACGTTCCGCGCCCACTTTCTGGGCAGCGGCGAGCACGTTGCGCGTGCCGTCCACATCGGTGGTCATGATGTCCTGCTCGGAGTAGAGCGGCAACGCCGCTGCGGTGTGAATCACCCACGTCACGCCCTCCATCACACGCTTCACCGCTTCGGCATCGCGGATGTCGCCAACCACGGCGTCAATCTGCCCCTTCTCGGGATAGTCGAACGGTACGAGATCGATCGACCGGATATCGGCAACCCCTTGCCTCCGCAGATGCCGGATCAGGTTAATGCCCAGAAACCCGCTGCCGCCTGTAACCAGAACTTTCTGACTCATGCTGCGCTTCCTTTGGCTCCAAACCGTTGAACCGTGAAACCAACAAAAACCCTTCTAGTGTACACGCCTTGCGCCCCGATCTCAAGTATGGTACAAATCTTCTGTGAATCCTCCCCCACCCACACTGCTCGAAACCGCCACACGTCTGTTGCGTGCCGCAGGCGTGGCAATCATCCCCACCGACACCGTCTATGGCATCGCCGCGCATCCGGCTTGTCCCACCGCCGTAGCCCGCATCTGCACCATCAAGGGCCGCCCCACCGGCAAACCCATCGCCCTGCTCGCTGCCGACACGGACGCGGTCCGCGCGTTCGGCGCAGTCTTCCCTCCTGCCGCACAACGCCTCGCCACCGCCTGCTGGCCCGGAGCGCTCACGCTCGTGTTGCCGTGTGGCGTCGGGTACGAAGGGTTCCGTGTGCCCAACCACGCCTTCACGCGCTCGCTGCTCGCCGCCTGCGGCGGCACCCTGCGCGTCACCAGCGCGAACCTCAGCGGAGCGATGCCCGCCGTCAGCGCGGCCGAGGCGCTGAAAGACGTGGGCCTCGAAGCGGATCTCATGGTCGACGGCGGCCTCTCACCCGGCGGCGTGGCCAGCACGGTCGTCAAGGTGGAGGCGGACGGCACCCTCGCGGTCTTGCGCGAAGGCGCGATCCCCCAAGCCGAGATTGTCCGAATCGCAACTGACACGCCAACAAACCGGAGCTGACATCCGCCTGCCAACCCGCGCGCTCCGCCCGCCGTGTGAAGCGGGGCGCTGCCTCACAACCCGAAGGCCAGGCACAGCCGCATGGCCAGATCGGCGGCGCACCCGGCGGTGACAATCGCGGCGAGAACATCCATCGTGTAGTGGGCACGCAACACGATGACCATGCTTGCCTCTAGCAGGGCAATGGCCCCGGCGATCAGCGCACACCACCACGGCAACAACCGGAACACTTCAATCGCGCCCAACACCGCTATCGCGGTATGGCCGGAAATAAAGAAGTCGTTCGCGACGCCATACGTGACGAGCAATGACGGAAAACCGGGATTGCGCCAGATCATTTTTGGCGGAACCGGCAGGGCGCAAAGAGCCTGGCACATCTGCCGGAAAGCAAAGACCATCAGCAAGGCTATGAAAGGCCTCAGCGTCTGCCCCCAAACCCCGGCGCCTATCAGGAAGATGCCGAACAGGTCAATAAAGCCTGAACTGATCACCAATATCCAGTTTGAAATGCGCGGATGCCTGTGCAGGTAATCATTCCAGGGCCTGCTCAGGTCATGCAAGGCGTCGCCTATCTCATGACCCTTAACACCCCGCCCGCTGATCAACGATTGCGTCCAGAACCATTCAATCATAGCCAGAACAATCACCGAGATCCGGAGGCAGAATTTCATCACAGGCAACGCCCAGAACGAAGCAGCAGGGGCTGATTTCTGCCATGCCACAAGCCCTATATCCGCAATCAGAACGCAAAGCAAGACAAGTGCCGCACACCATTTCCATAACCGGCTGTTTTTTGACAGGTCACTCATGCGCTTCACCTAAAGCTTGCCCTTTACGATCCCACACATCCTGAAACGTTAGGCACACGGCGCTTTTCTCCTAGTTCAGCCATCATCTTCTCCAAGTCGGCACGGATCTTCGTCATGACCGGGTCGGTCTCCACGCCGCGCTCCCTGACCGGACTCACCTCAATGGCCTCGCCAATCTGAATGACCGTACGGATGGGCCTGTGAATGGTAACCTGGTCAGTCAGATCCTCTTCAAAACGCTCGACGGTTTCCATCAGCTTTTCCGGCGTCGCCTCGGGCTTGAAATATTCGGGCGGATAGAAAAACAACTGCTGGGCAAGATAGACATCCGCCAGCTGCCGCCACCGGCGGGAACGCTCATCTTCGGCGATCTCGCCGGCAACCATCTCCGGCAAAATGGCGGTGCGCAGATTTTTGACGCGCGCAACGACATCCTTCTCGCGCTTGCCCTTGAGCCATTCCTGTTCCAGCGGGACCAGCAGATGATCGATCAGCGCAGTCAGACGCTGCTTAAGCTCCCCGGTCTGCGGCTTCTCAAAATATTCTATCTCTTTCAGAGTAAGCAGCGCGTCCCCAACCTTGTAAACCCGATCCACCAGCGGCTTGTGCCCCTGCGGCTTCCAGGAAAAACGGCGCTCAATCGTTTCAAGCACCGGGATAAGCGCTTGACCGATGTCACCCTCGAAGAAATAGCGGATGGCTGCCGGGTGAATCACCACCTTGCCTGCAGAACTCATCCCTGCCCTCTGCTTGGCAGCATTGCGAGCAATGAACACAGTGCCGTCCATCAGGTGGTTGAGCCTGTCATTTGTCCTGGAAACCACACCTTCAGGAAAAAGAACCAGCGGCTTCCGTGCATCGACGATGATCTGTACCGCGCATTTAAGCGCCTCCCTGTCCATCCCTTCACGGTAAACACTGAATGCCCCGGCCCGCCGTAAAAGAAACGCCTGCAGGCGGGACTGCATGAAGAGGTGCGCGCTGGCCATGATATAAAACGATCTTCCAACGGCCTTCCACAGATGGGCCAACACCATCGGATCACACGGCCGGCTGTGATTCGGCGTGATCATGATTCCGTGCCCGGCATCTAGGGACTTCTTCAGGTGTTCTACGCCAAGAACCTCCACTGAGCGTACGCCATGTGAACGTTCCAGATATCCTTTCAGGAACAAAGTCAGAAGCTTCGGCCACAAATCCCCCTGGCAGGGCGGAACAAATTTATACGGCTTCTCGATAACAATATTCTGCATGCGCACCTCGCTCAGTGTGCTCCGCGGTTAACTTCGTTGTTTGCCGGCCTTCGCCTCTTCCATCAACTTCTTTGCCATATCCTTCAAACCACGCAAATCCAGCTTACCGCTTCCGAGCACCGGCAAGGCCGCAATCCTGAAACACCCGTCCTTGCCGGGCTTCCACAGATTCGGCAATTCCGCTTCATCAATCACTTTCGCAATCCGCGCCGCATCGCCTGCCTCGCCGCTGTAAAGCAACACCAGCTTCTCGCCCTTCTTGTCGTCCGGCACTGACGTAATGGCCAACACCTGCCCTGGTCCGCCCAGCTTTTTATGCAGCTCTTCCTCTATGCCCAGATGCGGCACCATTTCCCCCGCAATCTTGCTGAACCTTGAAAGCCGGTCAGTAATAACGACGAAGCCGTCGGAATCTATACGCGCCACATCACCCGTGCGATACCAGCCATCCTGCAGAACTTCAGCCGTAAGCTCCGGCTTATTCAAATAACCCACCATGACATTGGGGCCTTTAATCATGAGCAACCCCGGCTCACCGGCGGGCAGAAGTCTGCCGGTGTCAGGATCCACAATCTTCATCGCCACACCCGGCAGAGGCAGCCCGACGCTGCCTTCTTTCCATCCAGCCTGCTTCACTCCGCCGACTTCAACATGCGGCAGACTCAATGTAGCAACTGGCGAAAGCTCGGTGGCGCCGTACCCTTCCAGCGGACGAATTCCGAACTTCTCTTCGAAAGCGGTTGCCAGCCGTTCCTTGAGTTTCTCCGCACCCACAACCACATAGTTGAGCGATGCAAAATCTTCCCTCTGCGCCTTGTGCAGGTAGATCAGCAGAAAGGTCGGGGTGGCGAACAGCAGGGTTGATTGGTTCTCTTTTACAAGCTGGGCGATCATCCCGCCATCAAGCGGATTGGGATAATAGATCGCCGAAACCCCGCTCAGAATCGGATACCAGAGCGTGGCAGTAAATCCAAGCGAGTGAAAGAACGGCAGCGCAGCGCAGACATTATCAGCCGGCGTGGTGCTGAAAACAGCGCGCAGCGCCTCGATGTTGGAAATAATGTTGTGATGACTCAACATGACGCCCTTCGGCTCTCCCGTTGAACCGGACGAAAAAATAATCGTGGCAACCCGATCCGGATTGAAATCCGCCAGGCCGGCAAGAAGCCGGGCAGGCAGCCAGCGCGCCTTCAAAAAGGCCATGGCCTTGTCCCCGCCCTTTATCGCCCCCAGCAGATCCTCTATGTAAACAAGGCCGTCGGGCAGCGGCAACGACTGGAGTTTTTCCGTGAATGTACGGGAAGTTATAACCGTTTTCAGCTCACATTGCCGGATGGACGAACGGAACGATTCCGCCGATGCCGTGAAGTTCAGATTCACCGACACCTTGCCAAGCCATGTTATCGCCATGTTGGCCAGCGCGCCGCCCACAGATGATGGCAGAAGAACGCCAACCTTGTCCTGGCCGGGCGTCAGCTCCCGCACCTTTTCCGACAGCGCAAACACTGCGGTCAACACGTTGCCATAACTCAGACGCTTGCCGGTTGAGTCCGCCACAGCAAACCTGTTCCAGTTGTTGCGCGCCGAGCGCACCAGCAACTCGCCAAGCGGCCGTCGTGTCGCCTTGCGATCCTGGTAATAGTCACAGGAAAGCTCCATCACGGCCAGCCTGACATCGTTTGGCGTGGCCGTTGAAAGCAGCGGGTCCCCGAACAGTACGGTTATTGGATAGCGCAGGATACGAGCCCAGCGCCGCACAAGGTGTCCATGATAATAACTGGTAATGGCGCCCCAGGCTCCGCCGATGTACACCGGAAAAATCGGATAATCCGAATTTTTCACCATGTATTCAAAGCCGCGCCTGAACTCGCGCACGTTACCGGTTCGCGTCATGGCATCTTCGGCAAACACGCACACCATGAACCCGTCGTCCAGTGCCGCCCGGGCCATAGTCAAGGAGTGCAACAACTGTTTCGGCGGCCCCTTGGGATCAACCGGAATACAGCCCATCATGTCAAAGAACGGCTGCAGCCAACGCCAGCCTTTATAAATATCGGCCGGGAGCAGAAACCTCAGCCGCCTCTGCTGGGTGGCCACCAGCAAAAGTGCATCCAGGTGCGAAACATGATTGCACACCAGCACCGCCGGTCCATCCGTCGGCAGTTTCTCATTGCCGATGACGCGGATACGATAGGCGACACGGGTCAACACAAGCAGAACAAACCTCAACAGAAAATCCGGCAGAACCAGAAAAGTAAAAGCGGCCAGGATAAAGGTCAAGCCACCCATCAACAGAAACCCGGTTGCCGCCGACCACCCCATCTTCGCCGTCAACATGACGAGCCCTGAGGCAATCAGCACCCCTGCCCAGCTCAGGAAACTCGATGCGGCCAGAATCTCGCCGCGTTGCTTGTGTGGCGCCTGCGCCTGCACAAAGGAATCCACAGGCACAATGAATAATCCTGCACCTATTCCAGCCGCAAAAACCGTTGGCACGATCACCCACAGCCAGGGTGCAAGAAACTTCAAAAGGACGGCTGCGACAGTCAGAACCACGGCTCCCAGCGGAACTATTCCGAACTCGATGTTCCTGCCTGACAATTTTCCCGAAAGCAATGCGCCCATGGCAATGCCCAGCGCGACAACAAAGAACAGGTAGCCGCTCTTCTGCTCATCCAGGCCGAGGTGCTGAATGCCGTACGGAATCATATTCAACTGCATGTATGCGCCAAGCATGGTGAAATAAGCTGAAGCATAGACGGCCTGCGTCAGGTACCGGTCATGCTTGATGGAACGCATGGTCCGCCATATGTCGCGCACAAACAACACGCTCATCTTCTTCGCCGAACCTGCCGGCGGTGTACGCTTGACCATCAGGGTGGCAATCAGGCCAGCCGCCGCCACCAGGACGCAAACGCTTTGTGCAAGCGGGTAATTCGCCCCGGTCATAGCAATCAGCATGGGTGATGCGGCCGAGCCAAGAATCACCGCCAGGAACGTGGCCATCACGAGAATGCCGTTTGCGCGGGACAGTTGTTCGCGATCAACCAGCTCAGGCACAATGCCGTACTTTGACGGACTAAACAACGCGCTGTGCGTTCCAATCAGAAAAAGGACAAGATAAAGCCCGGGTTCGTAATGGAAGAAAAACGACAGCACCGCCCCAACCATCGCGACCAGTTCCATCGCCTTGCAGACAACAAGAACATCGCGCTTGCTGTACGTGTCCGCCAACCGACCTGCGGCGGCTGAGAACAGAAGGAACGGCACAACAAATATGGCTGCGGCAACAGCCGAACTCTTCGCGGCCGATTCTGCTCCGCAGGTGTGGATCAGGTAAAGCACCGCCAGAAGTTTGAACATGTTGTCGTTCAATGCGCCGCAGAACTGGGCCACATTCAAACGGACAAAAGCACCTGACAATTTAACAGAAACATTTTCTTTCATAACCACTGGAGAAAGCGTACCAGAAACGGATTGGCGGAACGACAAAAATATCGTACGCTAAGGAGCACAAACCACGCCCGAGAGAAAATAAAACGATGAACACGGAAAACGCAGTCAAGACCGCCATTGGATTCTTTGTCGCAATCCTGACCGGAACGCTTTTATCTGCCCTGGCAGGCGGCGCATTTGGAGCCTTGGTGGCCACGATCTCCCCGGAGTTCGTCACCGGATTGTTCGATAAGAAAGCCGAGGCAGGCCTTGTTCGCTACGCATTTGCGGTTGGGATGATCTGGGGCGTGTTCATCGGTGCGGCCGTCTCCGGCTTCGCCTGTTTTCTGGCGGCAGTCATCAAGGTGCTGCGTATTCGGTTTGAGAGTCGGAAGCAGCAAGAATGACATGTGTGGAAGGAACAGGACAAGTGATGACCCAGAAGGAAAACCTGTTGCGCGTGATTCGGCATCAAAATCCTGCGTGGGTGCCCAATGGCATGGAGTCGGTAGTCACTATTGGATCACCCGTTGTTGAACGCCCCGGCC
>CAZXVN010000593.1:0-3873 GCA_964643945.1 uncultured Lentisphaeraceae bacterium
TGGCCCCGAGGGTGAAGTTGGAGCAGACAATGTACACCCGATTCGACATCGCCCCGTTGGTAAAGGCCGCCGGCAACGTGTTCGTTCCGCCGGTGATGAACACCGTTGTGGCCCGGAGCCTGGTTGTCCAATTCGAGTACGTGAGTATCCCTTTGGTCATGACGAACGAGTTCAAGAGCGCCGTGTTGTTCGTCAATAGAACCGATTTGTTGGAGACGATCATGACATCGTCGCCGGCAACCGGGACACCCTGGTAGTGGCGGCGTGAAAATACCATAAGATCGCCGGTTTGGAATAGGATTACTCGAAGGGAATGGGGCCGGGGGTGCAGGGACCGCCAGCCCCATGGGTTTAGTCGGGTTGTTCTTCGGGACGATCTTTCATGCGGTAGCTCTTGGCTTCGATGACTACCGTGTGGGAGTGATGCAGGAGGCGATCCAGGAGGGCGGAGGCCAGGGTGCTGTCGTTGTTGAACACCTTGGCCCAGTGTTTGGGCGACTGGTTGGTGGTCAGGATCATGGCGCCGTACTCGTAACGCTGACGGATGACTTGGAAGAGCATGTCGGCGCCTTGTTTGTCGATGGGCAGGTAGCCGATTTCGTCAAGGACCAAAACGTCCGGCTTCCGGTACTTTTTGAGTTCGGCCTTGAGGCGATGGGCCATCTGAGCGGCGTCCAATGCTTGAATGACCTCGATGGCCGTGGTGAACAGCGTCGTATAGCCCGCCAGGCAGGCGGCATGGGCGAGTGCTGTGGCCAGATGAGTTTTGCCATGCCCCACGCCGCCGAGGAAGATGACGTTGCCGTGTTCCGGAACCCAGGCCAGACGGAAGAGGTCCTGCACCAGAGGCCGGTTGATTTTCCGGGGCCAGGACCAGTCGAATGTGTCGAGGGTTTTGAGCACAGGGAACCGGGCGGCCTTTAGCCGTCGGCACAGCGCATTATCGGCGCGCAACTCCGCTTCGCCTTCGACCAGGCGCAGGAGCAACTCCAGGTGCGGCCACTGCTCGCACGCGGCCTGTTCGACGAGTTGCGCATAATGCTCCCGGATGAAAGGCAGTTTCATGGCCTTGAGGTGCTGCTGCAAGCGTTCTTCATGATTCTTCATCGGATGAGTCTCCTTCGGATTTGGTGGTGTCGTAAACGGACAGATCGGGTTCGGGCAGCTCGAGTTCGAGCAGGTCTTCATGGTGGGTCAGGTGCAAGGCGCCCGGCTCGGGAAGCTTGTTGTGGCGCATGGCCAGGATGTTGGCGACATATTCCGAACGGTAGCAGGCCAGTGCCATGGCGTCCTCCAGAGCTCGGACGACCTGCTCGGGAGGGTATATCTCCGTGAGGGCCACGATCCGGCGCGCGTGCAGGCGACCGTTGAGGTGTCGGGCTTCGAGTTCCCGATAGAAAATCTCGGCTTTGGGCCAGAGGGCCAGGAAACGCTGGAGCAACGCATAATCTCGGGCGCCTCGGCGCTGCCGGAGCAGTTCCCGAACATGGTCGGGGTTTTCGAAGTCCTGCTTCCGGTCGTAGCATCGCACGTGATGGGCGATGAGCTTCTGGTCGTGATACAGCCAGAGCTGCTCGTCGGTGAGCTTCAGCGTCAACCGGCGCGAGGCATACTCATAGGGAACGGAGTAGCGGTTGGTGTCCACCACCACGCGGCACTGATGGGTGGCCCGGATAGGCCGCAAGACGCCCGTGTCGAAGAGCACGGGGTTCAGCGGCAGCAGGGCTGGGCGTTCCCGAGCGAAGCGCTCATTGGGTGTTTCTTCGGTCTCCCGGTGAATGCGCACATTGGCCACGGTGTCGAGCCAGCGCCGGGCCTCGGCATTCATGGCGCTGAGACCGCAAAGCGGCAGGCCGTGGAGGAAGTTCTTCTTCACATAGCCCACGCCGTTCTCCACGCGCCCCTTGGCCTGTGGCTGATTCACGCCACAGGCTTTGGCCAGGAAGCCATAATGGGCGGCAAGTTCCAGGAACCGCGGATGAAAGACCGGCGGAAGCCCGAAAGGATGGCTCAGAACCGCGGTCTTCATGTTGTCCACCAGCACCGAGTTCGGCGCGGCCCCGAAGTACACGAAGGCCCGCTGCAGGGCGCCAAGGAAGTGTTCCAGAGCTTGAGAGAGCGTGAACTCGACGTACATCCGTCGGCTGTAGCAGAGTACCACGATCAGGAAGCTCAGGCGCCGGCGCGTTGATCCCACTTCGATCACGCCGGCATCGCCCCAATCGACTTGGGCGCATTCGCCCGGACTATAGGCCAACGTGAGGAATGCGGGCCGTCTCGGAGGCCGGATCGTGCGGACGAACTCCTTGAGGATCGAGTAGCCTCCGCGGTAGCCGTGCTCCCGGAGCCGTTGCAGCACTTGCACGGAACTGAGCCCTTGCTCGCCGATCCACCGGGCGATCAATGTTTTGTGGGCGTCGAGCTTGCTCGGACGTTTCACATGCGCACGCGGCGCGAAGCGCTCCCGGTGTACCCATTGGGTCACGGTCTTGACGTTCAGCCGCAAGACCCTCGCGATCTGGTTCAGACCCAAACGCTCCCGGTCGTAGAGCACACGCAGTTGAGCGAACACCTCGGGTGTCATCATCGCACACCTCCCGCGAGGGTGCGGAGCACCTCGCCAATCGAGACCGTTTCCTCCGACCGAGCTTCCCGGCAGGCCGCCGGAAGGACCACGGGCCGATCCAAGGCCAGCACCTGATACAACGGCGCCTCGTATGCAATCAACTCCGAGCGTACCAACTCGCCTCGTGCGCCGAGTAGTTGCTCCAGGCCGATCCCCAAACGGCGTTGAAGCGAACACTCGGCGTAGTAGCTCAGCCCTTCGGCATCGGCCACCGTCACCAGGAAGAGATACAACGCCCACGCGGCTGGCGAACAACCGCTCAGGCGCTCATCCCGTATTAGACGCTGATCCACCCAACTGAACTGCGGCGGCACCCGCCTCAATCTCTGCGGACACACCAGATGTTTCCGAACCCTCATGATGCACGGCTCCTTTCCATTGCATTCCAGGCTTCACGCCAAGAATCGCTTGACCCTGAGACTGCATCTTCAGAAACATCGAAGCGATATTGTCATGTAACACATCCGAATCCCCTGCCAGACACGCCACAAGTCCCACAAACAGAGGGGATTGCATCAGACAGTCATCATGTAACACACTGACGACATTTGTTGTAACATCCGCATCCATAGGGCGTTGCGCTCCGCAGTCATCATGTAACACACGTCCCTTTTTCTTCCGGCGCTGCCGCCAATTCGGATGCTTTTCCCTCCACGCATACACCCGGCTGCGGTGCGTCGGACCACAGAAATAGTCGGCGTTCTCAGGCTTCATCGACCACTTCCGTTCACTGGCACAATGACTGGCTTTCCGACAAGCCGGAGATGAACAGTACCGTTGCCGGTCCACCGTCCGATAGTTGGGGTTAAAGAACTGCCTGCAATACTTGCACTTGCGTGCCTTGGGATGTCTCATGCGGTGACCTCGGTAAAGGTCGCCGAGCATGAACGCGCACGGGAAGAAAACGGAGCCTATTCCGGCAGAAAATCTCAGGGAAGAAAACGAGGTGGAAAGAAGAAAAGAATATGGTAGCTTGACCGGGGTTGAAGAATACGACGCTGAAGAATATCCGGTTTCACTCCGGCGTTCCTATTCCGATATCAAAACGCCGCTGCCAATAACAACACGCTATGGGAGATTGCCGATTCCCAGGGGGGGTATTTTACAGCCAAACAGGCCATCGAAGCCGGGTTTGCCGACAATACGCATCCGTATCATGTTCGGGTTGGTAACTGGCTGCGCGGTTGCCGAGGAGTCTATCGGCTGGCGAAATATCCGCGGGGCGATGATGGACAACTCATACTCTG
>CAZXVN010000594.1:0-17513 GCA_964643945.1 uncultured Lentisphaeraceae bacterium
GTTCAGACGTGTGCTCTTCCGATCTGTCAAGATTTCCCGAATAGGGCGGAAGGTAGTCGCCCAGTCCGGTCACCTGAACCATGGTGGTGACCCGCCCGTTCTCAAGGACCGGCGCCATGATCACCTGATATCCCGGCACATAACCTTGGATCTGTTTTTCCATCTGCTTGACAGCCAGGCGGAGGGCATCCATATCGGGGTTGGGAATGATCGCGTAAACCGTGTTGCGCATGAGGATGGGCGGCTCTGCCGGATTCAGGATGATGATCGTTTTCGCTTTTGGGACGCCGGTGAAGTGCAAGAGCGCGTCTTTGGTCGTCTGCGTGAACTCGTCGATGTTGGCCCGTGTGCCAGAACCCGCTGACCGCGATGAAATGCTGGCAATGACTTCGATGTATTCAACATCCGGGTGGATCTTGCTGATCACATACGCCAGGGGAACCGTCGCCTGTCCTCCGCACGTCACAAGGTTGACGTTCGGCTCTTTCAAACAGGCTTCCGAATTGAGGACGGGGATGCATAGGCGCCCGATTTTAGACGGCGTCAGGTCAATGGTGAATTTGCCCAGCGCCTTTAAGACCGGGGCGTGCGCAAAATGGATGCCGGCCGACGTCGCGTCGAAAACAATCTCGCAACACCCGGGATCGTCAGCAATCGCTTGAATCGACTGGTCGGAAATGCGCATCCCCAGGCTGGCCGCGAACCGCATACCCGGCGAGTCTAGGTTGCGACCCGCAAACAACGAGCATTCCAAAAAAGGGCTGCGTTGAACTTTTACGAGCAGATCCGCGCCGATGTTGCCGGTGCCGATAATGGCGACGCGCATCTTGGAACGTGTCTTGACGGAGTGGATGGTCATGGCGGCATTCTCATTCCCAGTCGTCCACGCGTATGCGTTCGTTCTCCAAACCAAAAGCGCGCAAACGGTTCTTGAAAACGCTGATCATAACAGGCGGGCCCGAAAGATAAAAGAGCGAACCGTCTGGCGTCATAAACCGCGCCGAGGTCATTGGCCTGTTTCATATTCAGTTTCCTTGGCGCAATAATTTAACTTCCTGAAGCAACGGTTTCCAGTATGCCACAATGCGGACAGCTATTCAGCTTGCTTCTGAAATGCAGTGGACAATTATCCCTGGGGTTCAATAATCTTGAGAGTTGGAAAGGCGTGGCGGAAATCTGCACGATTCCGTGTCAACAGCCCCTGCCGGCCGGTTGCAAATGCGCCGACAAGAATGTCCGCCACGGGACGCCTGATAACCTTGCGCTGCCGATAGAGGGTGACCTGGCGTTCCCAAGCCTTATGCGCGTTCTGCGTGTCTTGCCAATTCCAGGGGATCGCGTATTGAATGCCAAATCATTCGGCTTCCCCCTGGCGAATATCGGCCATCCACTCGCTGGTCCGCCGAACACGCCTGAACTTGGCCGCATACCCAAGCATGGCCGTGGCGCCGGGCACACGGGCCTCGGAAACAACCACCATCCGGCATTCGTGGTCCGAAACCGGTTCCCATGTCACGCGCTGTCCGGAAGTGAGATTGAGTCGTTTCCGGACCATCGCCGGGATCGACACCTGCCCGCGATCTGTCACCATGGTTGCCATCGTTTTCATACGTATGATATTACATCATGTATTGTAATCATGTCAATACTCGGCATGATCAGGTTTTATCCCTGTTGAGAAACCGCGCTGTCATGGAGCAGGAACACCTCTTTTGTGTTTAACGAACACTATGTTTGTCACACATACTGAGTATGAATGTCAAACATGTTTAACCTTTCTACGTGCGCGCTTGCGCCCCCAGAAATGTATTGGACAACCTGATAAAGGGTTGGCTATACTTACAACATAACGTCTGTTAAGGTGTAGGGATTTTAGTAATATGAAAATGTTCTTGTTTACTGGATTTTCTTTAGGAAGTATGTTAATGTTATTAACCGGGTGTGGGTGGAAACAGCATCCGGTCACGGTCGAGTCGCAGTTGTCGCGACTTTCGGATGTTAGAACTTTCTGCACGCCGGCTGGCAGCGCAAGCGATATGTTTTCAAGTTTTGACCGGCGAGGGGGTAATGTTGATTGGTATCTTTTTGCACAGCCCTTGGACGGAAAAGAACTCTATGAGGTTACAACGCTTAAAGGGCCGGGTTGTCTGACCCGTATTTGGGAGACGAATATTCCTGTTACAGAGTGGCTGTTTTATTTCGACGGAGAAACGGATGCCCGGCTCACATTTGCCACGAGCAATCTGTTTACACAAAGTGAGCTTTTCAACCCGTTGCAAGGCGGTGCGAGCGGCGGCGCCTATTCCTACCTCCCGTTGCCTTATGAAAAATCATTGAAGATCGTTCTTCGGATGCCTGACTACACTCCGAATGGACGTCCCTATTTTCATATTAACTCGGAACGGTATCCTTTCGGGACAAGAATCACGTCTTGGCCAAAGGGATATGACTTGGCGACAAGCAACAAAGTGATTGCGTGCAATTCCCTTCTGCGTTTGACACATAGCAATCTGACCCAGCTTGCCACATCGGCCACCGGGTTATGGAAGAAGCAATTATTCTCGCCTACGCAAACGACAACGGTTTTTTCGACGGCGGAGCAGGGCACCATTACCTTGTTTCGCTTCAGGCCAACCGCTTCAAGCTTGACTGCCGTCACGCGCTCGCTGATGCTCCGCAACCTGATTCTGGAGATGTACTGGAACGGCAAGGATGAACCCAGTGTCCGTGTCCCGCTGGGTGATTTTTTCTGTAACGGTCTTCATCCGCGTGAATTTGCGAATATCGCGTTTGCATATATAGACGGGACATATGTCTGTCGTTTACCCATGCCGTTCCGGAAAGGCGCGCGCCTGGTGATCAGCAACGATGGCCCGTTCAAGGTCGAGGGGGAAACGTCCGTGGAGTGGGTGCCAGAGGCGATCGGAGATCGCCTCTATCTTCACGGCTCCTTCAATGCCGAAATGTCTTCGGGAAAGCCCTTCCGAATTATGCGGACTACCGGGAACGGCAAGTATGTCGGGTGTTACCTGATGGCTTTGGGCATGGATGGCGGATGGAATATTCTGGAAGGGGATGAGCGGTTCTTCAGGGATGGAAGCACGGCCTTTAGCCACCACGGGACTGGTCTGGAGGACTATTTTAATGGCGGATGGTATTATTTTGGCTTGTTCGAGTTGCCGCTGCATGGATTGCTGGAAAAGGCTGCAATGCGGACGGCGCAATATCGGTTTCATCTGAATGATCCTGTGACCTTCCAGAAGGATTTGCGTATGGAGATCGAATTTGGAGATGCCAATTCCGCAGGCGGCTATCTTTCGGCGGCGGCGTATTGGTATCAGGATCAGCCGACAGGAGTAAAAAGCGAAATTCCGCCTGTTGAAAAGCGGTTCGTCTCCATCGACAAAGCGGGGGTCGCCGCACTCATGGATGAATTTTTTGAGCTTGAACGGGCAGGCCTTATCCGTGATGCGCAAGAACGCTGCGAATTCTATGGTGCAGCCTTTGGAAATGACCCTGGCCGTTTTGTGTTCCACTTGCGGGCGGCGGCTTATGCTGAAATGTTAAAGGGTTATGCCGCGGTTAGCAATGTCTATGCCTCTATAGCCAATGATCCTCAAATGCCCAAGGAGATCGCCGAGCAGGCAAAGCTTTTGCTCTGGCGCGGCGAGAAGCCGGGACGTGGAATTTATGGTGCGCATGGGTTGGGAGAGTACAAGCTTTTTGTTGACGGGAAGCAGGTGGGTTCCGGGAATAACCCCCAACTTTGGAACGCCTTCCCTGTTGAACTTTCGCCGGGCGAACATGTCTTGGAAGCTGAGGTTATCCCCAACCACGCCTACTCGTTTCTCTCGTGTGGATTCAGCTCGTATTTTACTAATATTGTCAGTGATGTGTCATGGGACTATTGTGCCCCTCATGCAAAAGAGGGCGATCCCGATGCAAAATGGAGACCTTTCACGTCGTGTCCCGGGATTTTCCCGAGCATGGCTTTTTGGCAATTTTCGCCTAATGCGTTCCCTTGTGTTCAAAGCGGGTATCAGCATGGACCCGCTATCCCAAAGTGGACGGACAAGGATAATCTGGGGCGTGCCGTCCGTATCCGCAGGAAGGTCATTGTCCCTGACATCCTGAACGCTGACCGTCCCTCCATGCCTCCGCGGACCTATTGGAGCCAAGGGTCTGCCGTACGTCCCGCGGATGACACCTCGAACGACCAGCTAGACCGCAAATGACACGATTCTTATTCCCAGTCGTCCACACGTATGCGTTCACTTGCCACCCCGAGGTTGAGCAGACGGCCCCTGAAATTCAAGATCATGGAGGGCGGGCCCGAAAGATAAAAGAGCGAACCGTCTGGCGCGGCGGCATGAATCGCGCCGATGTCCAGCATTCCTTGGGTGCCGGGCACCGAGCCGTCTTCGCAATACACCGTCTTTCCGAAGTTCGGGAGTTCGGCCTCACAGCGGCCGAGCAGTTCTCCGAACAGGTAGCAGGCCGCTGAACGGACCCCGTAACAGAGTGAAACCGCCTGTTCCGATTTTTCCTCCAGCATCTGCTTGAGCAGCGACAGGTACGGGGTGATCCCGACCCCGCCCGCGATCAGGCAGAGCGGCCGGTCCGGCGGGAAGAGGAAGTCGCCGTAAGGGAGTTTCAGCCAGCACTCCGAACCTGTTTCCAACGTCTGAAAGATCCGGGTGGTGAACCGTCCTTTCACCGAGATCGTCACAGCCAGTTCGCGTGCCCGCTCGGAGGGCGAAGAGGCGATCGAGAAGACGCGTGATTCGGGCCACTGCCTGTCGGGGCAGTATTCGTCCAGCGCAAGGTGCAGAAACTGTCCGGCATGGAATTTCGGCACGCGTCCCTGCGGAACAAACTGATAGCTCGCCACCGAATCGGTGTGCTTCACGGCCTTCGCAACGGTCGCTTTGATCTTTACGGGGTTGGCCATAATCAGAACCGCTTTACAAACGTACGGATCGTGTCCGTGACATAGCTGATCTTTTCGCGGGTCAGGCCAGGGTAAACCCCCGTGAACAGGGTGTTGTTCATGATGGTGTCGGTGTTCTCAAGGCCGCCGACGACCCGGTGCTCGATATTCATGTAGCCGGGCTGACGCAGCAGGTTGCCGGCGAACAGGCCGCGTGTTTCGATCAAGTTTTCGTCGAGATATTGCGCCAGTGCCACCCGGCTGAAGGGCGCGTTCTTACGGAGCGTCAGGATATAGGCGAACCACGACGGGTCGCTGTGCTCGGTGGCCTGCGGCAGGATGAAGAAATCCTCCAGCCCTTGAAGACCTTCGGTAATCAGACGGAAGTTTTCCGCGCGCCGTTCCGTGAAGCTCTGAAGCTTGTCCATCTGTGCGGCGCCGATGGCGGCCTGCAGGTCGGTCATCTTTACGTTATACCCGATCTGCGAATAGACATATTTGTGGTCGTACCCTTTCGGCAGCGCCCCGTACTGCTTGGTGAACCGGCAGCCGCAGGTGTTGCTCTCGCCGCCTTCGCAGTAACAGTCGCGGCCCCAGTCGCGGAAACTCCTGATGACCCGCGCGAGCGCCGGATCGTCTGTGATCACGCAGCCGCCTTCGCCGGTCGTAATGTGATGCGCGGGATAAAACGAGCCGGTTGCCAGTTGCCCGAAGGTGCCGGTCAGCTTGCCGCGGTAGCGGCTGCCCAAGGCGTCGCAGTTGTCTTCAATCAGCCAGAGCCCGTACTTTTCCGTAAACGCGCAAACGGCATCCAGATTGAACGGGTTGCCCAGCGTGTGGGCGATGAAGACCGCCTTGGTCTTGGGCGAACAGGCCTCTTCCAGCTTTGACACGTCGATGTTGTAGGTGCCGATTTCCACATCGATAAAAACAGGAACCAGCCGGTTCTGGACAATCGGCGCAACCGTCGCTGGAAATCCTGCCGCAACCGTGATGACCTCGTCACCCGGAACCAGCCGCCGGGCCCCCAGCGCTTCGGCCGTCAGCGCGGAAACGGCCAGCAGGTTGGCGGAAGACCCGGAGTTCGTCAGGATCACATCCGACACGCCATAAAAATCCTCCAGCTTTCCGCTGAACTCCTCGGCGTAGCGCCCGGCTGTCAGCCAGAAATCAAGCGAAGACTCGACCAGATTCACCAGCTCGCACTCGTCGAAAACGCGTCCGGCATAATTCACACGGGTTTTCCCCGGAACGAAAGGCGCGTTCTGCGCCGGGGCGTGCGCCTGGCGGTAGTACTCCGCGACTTTCTCCAGAATCTCCGCCTTCAACTGACCCTGTGAAGTCATACCAAATGGTCTCCATACGCTGCAATATCCGCTTCGCACGCCGCGCGGGCGTCGGCCCCTTCGCACAGCACGGTCCGGTACCACCGCGCCGTCCTTTTCACCATCTCCTCGCAGCTCCAGCGCGGATGCCAGCCGAGTTCCCAGCCGGCTTTCTCAATACTCAAACGCAGGATAGAGGCCTCATGGGGCTGGCCGGGTGTGCTCTGATCAGCCCACTCGCCCGTGCCCCATGCTTTCACAAACGCGTCGGCCAACTTTCCGACCGGCAGCTCGGTTCCCGAAACCGGTCCGAAATTCCAGCCTTCGCACCATTTCGGCCCGGGTTCCGCCAGCATGGCCGAGGCGAGCGTCAGATATCCGGAGAGCGGCTCCAGCACAGGCTGCCACGGGCGGATGGCGTGCGGGTTGCGCACCGGAACAGGGCGGCCTGCCGTGAGCGCAGTCACCATGTCCGTCACGATCCGGTCGCGCGCCCAGTCGCCGCCGCCGATCACGTTGCCTGCACGGGCCGAGGCTGCCTGCACGCCGTGCCGCCCCATTTCCGCCGGGTTAAAAAACGAGCGCCGGTACGACGCGATCAGGATTTCGGCCGCGCCTTTGCTGGCGCTGTAGGGGTCATGTCCGCCCATGGGATCGCATTCGCGGTACCCCCAGACCTGTTCGCGGTTCTCGTAGCACTTGTCGGTGGTGACGCAGACGGCCGCGCACGGCCGCTTCAGGTCACGCACCGCATCCAGAACGCTGGCCGTCCCCATCACGTTGACCTCGAACGTCTCGAACGGCAAGGCGTAACTGTCACGCACCAGCGGCTGAGCCGCCAGGTGAAAAACCACATCGGGCTTGAACGAAACCAGCGCATCACGCATCAGGCCCCGGTCGCGGATGTCGCCGATCGTTTCCCCAGCCAGCACGCCGCGCACCTTTGAGCGCGCGTAGTTGGAGGGCTCGGTCGGCGGCGGCAGGGAGTATCCGTAAACCTCTGCGCCGAGACGGTGAAGCCACAGCGCCAGCCAGGAGCCTTTGAAACCCGTGTGCCCGGTGAGGAAGACCCGCCTGCCGCGCAACGCCGCGAAGTTCATGCCTCGCCCTCCGGCCGCCACCGGGCCGTCCAAGGGGCGGCGCCGCTTTTCCACAGGTCGTTCAGAAGCTGGTATTCGCGGGGCGTGTCCATGCATTGCCAGAAACCATCATGGGCGAAGGCGGCCATCTGGTTGTCCGCCATGGCCTGCCGCATGGGCACCTGCTCGAAAAACAGGTCCTTTTCCGCAGAAAGGTAACGGGAAACAAAAGCCTTCTCGATCACCATGAACCCGCCGTTGATGTACCCTTCCACGCGGGCCGGTTTTTCTTCGAAGCCGTGCACGCACCCGTCGGTTATGCGCATCTCGCCGAAACGCCCTTCGGGATGGACCGCCGCGACGGTGATCAGCCTGCCGCTGCGGCGGTGGAAAGCGAGCGACGCCGCGATGTCGATGTCCGAGACCGCATCCCCATAAGTCAGAAAAAAGGTCGTGTCCATGTCCTTGAGATGCTTGGCGGCCAGGGCCACGCGGCCGCCTGTCATGGTGTCGATGCCCGTGTTCGCCAGCGTCACCTCCCAGTCGGCCTCGACCGCATGATCGTGATAGGTGATGGCCCCGTGTTTGCCGAGCCGCACCGTGATGTCGGAAGCATAGGCGTGAAAGTTCAGGAAGTAGTCCACGAAACAGTCGCGCTTGTAGCCGAGGCAGAGGATGAAGCGCCTGACCCCGAACGCGGCATAGCTGCGCATGATGTGCCACACGATCGGCTGTTCGCCGACCGGCACCATCGGTTTGGGAAGCAGTTCGGTCACGTCGCGCAGACGCGTCCCTTTGCCGCCGCATAGAATCATCAAAGGCGGCATTTCCCGTGTTGATGAAGCGTGTAAAGTTGAATCCATAAAGTATTAAGACAATACCAAAGTATCTCGTGTGTCGCCTAGCCTGAAAGATCGTGGACACAGAGGAAGAAGTCTGATACAGTTAAAATACTTTCCAGGCGTGTGCGCTCTGCAACACGTGAGGCGAGGAAAAAGAAAAGGATTCTCATTATGATCAGCAAGAAAACAACCCGAGCGGTCAACACCCAAATCAACCGGGAATTTTATTCGGCGTTCCTTTATCTCGCCATGGCGAATGATGCGATGGACAAGGGGTTCAAGGGCGCGGCGAACTGGTTTAACGTGCAGTTCAAGGAGGAGCAGGCGCACGCGTTGAAGTTCGCTCATTACCTGCAGGAGCAGAACGCGAAAGTCGAATTGGCGGCGATTGCGGCGCCCCAGCTTGCGTGGAAAGATCTGCGGGCGATGTTTAAGGACGCGTTGGCTCACGAGAAGAAGGTGACGGCGTGGATCAGCGAGATCGCCGACCTCGCGGTGGCTGAGAAGGACTATGCGACGCAGAACATGCTGCAGTGGTTCATCAACGAACAGGTGGAGGAGGAGGCGAACGCCACCGAGATCATCTGGGCGCTCGAGATGAGCGAAGGCTCGAAGGGTGCGCTGCTGATGCTCGACAAGCAGCTCGGCAAACGCGGACGCGACTAAGCGCGTGGAGTGCGTGAACAAAGACGCGGCTTGTGGGCCGCGTCTTTTTTATCGTTATTCGCGTCGCTTCTGCCCAAGAGTCGTGGGCAGAAAAGAGGAAGCGGCCATGTCTTTGATCTTAGCGTATGATTTCGGCACCGGCGGCATCAAGGCTTCGCTGTATGATGAGAAGGGCGTGTGTCTGGCGGAGGGGTTTGACGCCTACCCGACGTTCTATCCGGCGCCCGGTTTTCATGAGCAGCGGCCGGAGGGGTGGTGGCGGGCCACTGTGGCCAGCACGCGGAAACTGTTGGCGGGCCTGCCTGACAGTACGGCGGAGCGGATTGAGGTGATCGGAATCTCGGGGCACAGCCTTGGCGTGGTGCCGATGGATGCGCAGGGCAACCTCCTGCGCGAAGCGGTGCCCATCTGGTCTGATTCGCGGCCGGACACGCAGCCGGCCGAGTTTTTTCAGCACATTCCTGAAGCGGAGTGGTATCTCACGACGGGCAGCGGTTTTCCGCCCCCGCTCTATTCGGTTTTCAAGCTGATGTGGTTCCGCGACCGCGAGCCAGGAATGTTCGGCCAGATCGACAAGGTTCTTGGCACCAAAGACTACATTAATTTCCGTCTGACGGGCGTGATGGCGACGGATCACTCGTATGCCTCCGGTTCGGGCGTGTACGATCTGAAGAACCGCTGTTATTCATCGCGTCTGATGAGCGCGGCTGGACTTTCCGCCGGGCTTTTTGCGGACATCGCTCCTTCGACACAGGTACTCGGGACATTGACCGCAGAGGCGTCTGTGGCGTTGGGGCTGCCCCGGCCGGTCAAGGTCGTGGCGGGGGGAGTCGACAATTCCTGCATGAGCCTGGGGGCGGGCGCGTTCCGCGAGGGACGGGCGTACAACTCGCTCGGTTCGTCCAGCTGGATCGCGGTTTCCTCGTCCGAGCCGCTGCTCGACGCCGATAAGCGGCCGTACGTGTTCGACCATGTGGTGCCGGGACAGTACGTCTCGGCGCTGGCGATTTTTTCGGCGGGGTCAGCCTTCTCGTGGGTGCGCGACCAGCTCTGCCGCGATCTGGCAGAGCGGGCGTCGCGGGAAGGCGTGAACGTCTATGAGCTGATGACCGCCGAGGCGGCGGGTTCGCCGGCCGGCGCGAACGGCCTGCTGTTCAACCCGACCTTGGCGGGCGGCAATTCGCTCGACGTGACGCCGGCGGCGCGCGGCGCGTTCATGAACCTCGATCTGCGGCACACCCGCGCCGACCTGCTGCGTGCCGCAATGGAGGGCATTGCGCTGGGGCTGCGCAACGTGCTGGACGAACTCCAAAAGCTGACACCCGTGAAGGAGCCGCTGACGCTGGTGGGCGGCGGGGCGAACAGTTCGTTGTGGCGTCAGATCTACGCGGACGTGTATCATATGCCGGTCGTACGGACTCGCGCCGGTCAGCAGGCGGCCGCTTTAGGCGCGGCCGCAGTTGCGGGAGTGGGCGCCGGCATCTGGAAGGATTTCGGGATCATCGACCAGATCTCGGCGGTCACGGAACGGAGCGATCCGGAGGCGGAGTCCGCGGCCGTGTATGAGGGGGTTCTTGTGCGGTATAAGCAGGCCGGCGCGTTGCTGGGGGGGTGGGCGAGGGACGTGCGTTAGGTCAGTGCGTGAGTGCATGCAAAATGTTTGTCAGGGGGCAGAGGAAAGAACATGGGGAAGCTTTTTTTGATCAGTGTTTTCGGGGCGGCAGTGATGTTTGCGGCGGGGGGGCTTGCCGCAGCGGCACCGCCCGATCTCCAGAAAGGCGGCACGGGCGCTGACCGGCTGCGCGCCGCGGTCGAGGAGCTGGGGCAGATGTTCGGGGCGCGCTATCCGGGCAAGGCGCTGCTGGCCAAGATTGATGCGATGGGAAAGCCGGAAGATCCGGCTACGTTAGACGCGTTGGCGCGCGAGGCGCTGATCGTCAGCAACCCGCTGCTGACCGGCCAACCGATACTCTTTGTGAGCCGCAAGCAGTACCGGTCAGACCACCATAACACCGAGACCTTTTTTCAGACTGGCGAGATCAACACCGGCAGTTACGATACCGAAGGATCGCTCAAACTGCTTGACGTGAAGACCGGCAAAGCGAAAACCCTGTTCGCTCCCGGGGCCGGCGTGACCGTGCGCGATCCAGACGTCAGTTTTAACGCAAAAAAAATTCTTTTTTCCATGCGCAAAGGCCGAGCGGACGACTATCACCTTTACGCGATGAATGCCGACGGCACCGGCGTGCGGCAGCTCACCGCAGCGCCGGGCGTGACGGATCTCGATCCGGTCTGGCTGCCTGACGGCGACGTTATTTTTTCGTCCACGCGCGAGCCCAAGTACTGCATGTGCAACCGGCACATCATGTGCAACCTCTACCGCATGGAGGCGGACGGCGCAAACATCCACCAGATCGGCAAGTCCACGCTCTTCGAGGGCCACGCCTCGCTGATGCCGGACGGGCGCGTGCTCTATGACCGCTGGGAGTATGTGGACCGCAACTTCGGCGACGCGCAGGGGCTGTGGGTCTGTAACCAGGACGGCACCGGCCATGCGCTCTACTGGGGCAACAACACCACCAGCCCCGGCTGCGTGATTGATGGCCGCGCGCTCTCAAAGGCACAGTTCTCGATCGCGATCCTGGGCGCGTGCCATGACCGTCCATGGGGCGCGCTGGGGCTGATCGACCGCTCGAAAGGGGTCGAAGGCCGCGTGCCGATTCTGCGCACATGGCCTGCGGATTTCATCAGCCGCATCAAGACGGACGGGCAGGATTTTGACTCCACGGCAGGGCTCAAGATAAAATATGAAGACCCCCTTCCGCTCGATGACCGGCACTTTCTTTGCTCGCGGCAGACCGGCAACGGCGAGGAGATGGCGCTTTACTATCTCGACCTGCACGGGAACGAGGTGCAGCTCTACGCCGAAGCGCCGGGGTGTTTTGACCCCGTGCCGTTGCGTCCGCGGACGCCGCCGCCCGTGCACCCGCGCCGCAGGAACTTCTCCGATCCGCATGCGCCGGGCACGTTCTATGTGCAGAACGCCGCCATCGGCACCCACATGCAGGGCGTGCAGCCCGGCGCGATCAAGGCCTTGCGCATCGTGGAGTCGCCGGAAAAGCGGAACTGGTCCGGGGCCGCGTGGGATGGACAGGGGCAGCAGGCGCCCGGCATGAACTGGCTCAACTTCGAGAACAAGCGCATCCTCGGCACCGTTCCGGTGGAAGAGGACGGCAGCGCCTATTTCGAGGTGCCGGGTAACACCTACGTGTTTTTTCAGGTGCTCGATAAAGACGGCATGATGATCCAGTCGATGCGCTCGGGCATCTATGTTCAGCCCGGCGAGACCTACGGCTGTGTGGGCTGCCACGAAAACCGGGTGGGGGACATACCGGCTGTCAGCGCGAAGCCGCTGGCCATGAAGCGCAAAGCGGTCAAGCTGAGCGGCTGGTACGGCCCGCCGCGGCTGTTCAGCTTCCAGCGGGAGGTGCAGCCGGTCTTCGACAAGAACTGCGTGAAGTGCCACGACTACGGCAAGAAGGCTGGCAGCAAACTCAATCTCGCGGGCGACCGCGATGTGTGCTTCAGCACCTCGTACGTAGACCTGTGGACGCAGGGTGCGCTCACCTGCGTGGGTGCAGGGCCCGCGGAGATCCAGCAGGCCTATTCGTGGGGCAGTCATCCGTCCAAGCTGATCAAAACGCTGCGTGCCGGTCATTCGGATCTGAAGCTGTCAACGGAAGCACTGGACAGGCTCATCACGTGGGTCGACCTCAACGCGCCCTATTACCCGTGTTACGAGAGCGCCTATCCGCAGAATCTGGGCGGGCGCTGTCCGCTGACGGGCGGGGAGGTGAACCGACTGACGGCGTTGACGGGCGTGCCGATCGCGAACGGCCACGGCGCGCGGCAGCGCTCGACGGTGAGTTTCGCTCGGCCAGAGGTGAGCCGGATGCTTCTGCCTGTGGCCTCCAACGAGGTGGCGCGTGCCGAGGCGGTGGCGCTGATCAGCGGGGGAGCGCGGCGGCTGAAGGAGAAACCGCGTGCGGACATGGAGGGTTTTGTTCCCTGCGAAGCCGACCTGCTGCGGGAGAAGAAATATCAGTCTCGTCTGGAAGCCGAACGCGCGGTCTACAATGCGATCCGGACCGGCAAGAAAGTATACGACGCCGGGTTGCCGCATTAAACGGGAAGGGTCTGGCACACGATGCGTTTATGAAAACGGCATGCTTTGATTTGGACGGCACGTTGATCGATTCGCGTGCAGACTTGGCGCTTGCGGTGAATCTCACGCGGCAGGAGTTCGGGTTGCCGCCGAAGGCGATCAAGGATGTTGTGGCCTGCGTGGGCGAAGGCGTGCGGGTGCTGGTCGAGCGTGCGATCCCGGAACGTCCGGAACTGTGGGAGGCCATGCTGGTGCGCCAGAGGTGCCATTACCGCGAGCATCTGTTGGATCAGACGTGTCTTTACCCCAGCGTGAAAGAAACGTTGCACGCTTTGCGTACGGCCGGTTGGCGACTGGCCGTGGTGACCAACAAACCGGGGCCGTTTACCCGTCTGGTTCTGGAGGGGCTCGGCGTGCGGGAGTATTTTGGCGCCGTGGTGGGCGGCGGGGACTGTGCGGCGCTCAAGCCCGACCCCGCTCCGCTCTGGTTGGCCGCGGCGCAGATGGGTGTGACGCTGGATGCGGACGACTGGATGATCGGCGATCACGTCACCGACCTTGAGGCGGGTCGGCGGGCGGGGGTCAGGCGCTGTTTCTGCCGGTTCGGCTTCGGCGAGCTGCGCGGCGAGACGTATGAGCTGGCCGTTGACCGGATGGATGCTTTTCTTGCGGCTGTGTGAGGGCGGGACAGTGATCCTTGCCGCGCCATGTTTAACAGAATGCTAACCGACGACTCATGATCCGCTTACAGGGAGTCTTCATGCTGCGGGCAAATCACTTGGCCCAGAAGGCGGCTAGGGCTGTCTGACAAGAGATAAAAGAAGCAGAAAGGTAGCGGCTATGAAAAAACTGTTAGGTGGAGTGTTGCTGGCGGCTATGGTTGCAGGGGTGTTCGCCCAGAATGTGGCGGAAGTCGTGGAGAAAAAGACGGGGCTGGACTTCGATGGGGGAGCGGACATACGCGCCCGTTACGAGTTCAAGGACAACTGGATGGATAAAGGCAAGACCTCCGTCAGTCCAGCTTCCGAGGATTACTGTCGGATGCGTACCCGCGTGTGGGGCAAAGCCACCTATGGCGAGGATCTGGGCGCGTACCTTCGTTTGGGGAACGAGTTCCGCGGCTACCGCAACAGCCCCGACAATGACAGGAACAAGTTTCCGGATGAATTGTTCATTGACAACCTGTACTTCGACTTCAATAACATCGGCGACCGGGTTGATCTGCGCGTCGGCCGGCAGGACATCAAAGAGGGCTCGGGGCGGCTGATCAGCGACGGCACGCCGGGTGACGGCTCGCGCTCGGTTTATTTCAACGCCATTCTGGCGAAGGTCAAGATGCTGGAAAAGAGCGATGTGGATCTGATGGCCACATGGAATCCCTATCGCGACGCCGCGACGGTCGGCAACCCGCATGACCCCTACGACCTCACCAAGATCAGGAGCGGCAGCCCATATTCCAAAATGGACGAGAAGGGACTGATGGCCTACGTCCACTATAACGAGATACAGGACTTCCCGATGGAGTTCTACTGGATCTGGAAGCAGGAGACGCGCTTCTACGACAAGACCACGCGCTATCCGGGGCGCGACTTCCATACGCTCGGCACACGCCTGTCTCCGAAGTTCAGCGATAAGCTGTCGGGCGAGGTCGAAGCGGCGGTGCAGGTCGGCAACGTGGACAGTCAGGCGGGCATGCAGAGCCGCGACATCTTCGCGTACATGGGCTATGCGGGCTTGACCTACTCCGAGAAAGAGGTGTTCGGAAAACCCAAGCTGACGGGCGCGCTGCTGTACATGTCGGGCGATGAGGACAGCTACTACAAGACCCAAGACGGCAGCACGGATAGCGGCTGGAACCCGGTTTTCAACCGCGCAGACACGTTCAGCCAGATCGGCGCAGGCATGTACGACCAATTCCGCTGGTCGAACCTGATCTACCCCCACATCGAAGCGTCCATCGAGCCATATAAGAAAAACACGGTCAAGCTTCAGACCGGTCCGATGTTCGCGGCGGAGAAGGACAACGGCGCGACGGGTGATTATCGCGGATACTTCACTCAGCTCCGCTACGACTTCCCGCTCCTCAGCAAGCTGTTCGGCCAGCGCGGCGAGGTGACGGGTGCGGTGGTGGGCGAGGCGCTGGTCTTGGGTGATTATTATAACGAGGAGCCCACAGGCGCAGGTGACACGGCCACCTGGTTGCGGGTCGAGATGAACGGCAAGTTCTAATCCGTTGCTTACCCGTATCGGCACGCACACCATGCGGCAGGCGCGTCTTTCTGACATGACCGCTTTTTATTATGAGGAAAACCGTGTATAATCTGGCGTGATCATCCGGCACGAGCGGATGCGTGCATAGCGGAGGACCTATGGCCAACGAGACCCTGTTGATTGTCGAAGACGATGCCGATATCCGGGAACTGATCCGGTATAACTTGGAGCGCGAAGGTTACAAGATCGTCGAGAGCGTTTCGTCTGAGGAGGCGCACAAGAAGTTATCCAAAGCCGTTCCCGACCTGATTCTGCTGGACCTCATGCTGCCGGGCGCCGACGGGTTCGCGTTCTGCCGGACGGTCCGGGCGGACGAGCGGACAGCCAAGGTTCCGGTGATCATGGTGACGGCCCGCGACGAGGACGCCGACATCGTGGCGGGGCTGGAGGTGGGCGCGGACGATTACATGACCAAGCCTTTCAGTTCGCGCATCCTGTCGGCCCGCGTGCGTGCGGTGTTGCGTCGGCGAGCGGTTGAACCGGGTGATGACGTCAACATTCTGACGCGGGGGACGATCGAGATTGACCGGACACACCATGCGGTCAGGATCGACGGTCAGCCGGCGGTTCTCACGCTGAGCGAGTTCAAAATGCTGAATCTCTTTATGAAAAGGCCCGGCGTGGTGTTTTCGCGGTATCAGATCGTCGATGCGGTGCATGGCGACGATTATCCGGTGACGGACCGTTCGGTTGATGTGCAGATCGTGGGGCTGCGGCGCAAGCTTGGCAAGCACGGCGCTTTGATTGAGACGGTCCGCGGGGTCGGGTACCGGATGAGAGCGGAGTAAAATGTGAAGACCAGGCTGCTGTTTTGGCAATTTTTTGGCACCCACACCCTGATCCTTTTTGCGGCGGTCGGGTTCGTTTCGTTTTACATCTGGTATTCCAGCCGGGCGGCGTTTCAGCGGGAGTGGGTGCGCGAGTTGGAGATGCA
The DNA here is from genome assembly GCA_964643945.1 of uncultured Lentisphaeraceae bacterium. GTDB lineage: Bacteria > Verrucomicrobiota > Kiritimatiellia > RFP12 > UBA1067 > JAHFSX01. Next base: position 16,213 of record CAZXVN010000594.1, read on the forward strand.
GGCCCGTTTGGTCGCGGCGCTGTTGCCGCAAGATGACGGTTCGGTGGACCAAGCGGCGGCAAAACGTTTCTTTGAGTGTTTTAGACAGATCGGAGAACACCGGGTCACTCTGATCCTGCCGGACGGCAAGGTGCTGATGGATTCCGGAGCGGACACCGAACGGATGGAGTCGCATAACGACAGGCCCGAGGTGATCGAGGCTGTCAGATGCGGTCAGGGGACGAGTCAGCGGTACAGCGCCAATCTGGGGAAGCAGATGCTGTATCTGGCGCAGCGGGTGCCGCGTGAGGGGCCCGTGCAGGCGGTGGTGCGGGTGGCGGTGCCGGTGCGGACGCTGACGCGCGAGCTGGACGCGGCGGATCAGATTCTGGTGGTGGTGCTGATGGTGGTGTTGGGGGCGACGCTGGTGCTGAGTTACGCGGCTGCGCGACGGATCATCGGGCCTGTTTCGGAGTTGCAGAAAGGCCTGACGCATATCGGCAACGGGGAATTGTCCTACCGTCTTGAAATTCCGCCGGTGCCGCACTTGGCCGCACTCGCGCGGTCGATCAACCAGACGGCCGGACGGTTGCAGAAGCACATCACGGAACTGAAGGAGGAGCGCAATCTGCGCACGCTGATTCTTGCCAACATGACGTGCGGGGTGATCGCCATCGACGCGCGGCACGCGATCATGGATATCAACGACGCGGCGCTGCGGCTTTTGGATTTAAACCCTCTCGCGACCGAAGGCGCGCGCATCGGCGAGGTGATCCGGTATCCTGAACTGCTGTTGCTGATCGACGAGAGCGAGCAGGGCGGCGGGCCGGTCGAAAATGAGATGGCGGTGGGTGACGCGAGTGAGGTGGTGCTGAACATGCGGGCCACAGCGTTGAATGACCGGGCGGGGCATCGTCTCGGCACGCTGGTGGTACTGAGCGATGTGACGCTGTTGCGGAGGCTGGAGACGGTGCGGCAGGACTTTGTGGCCAATGTGTCGCACGAATTGCGCACGCCGGTCACATCCATTAAAGGGTTTTCCGAGACGCTTCTGGAAGGGGCCGTGCGGGATCCGGCGACAGCCGACCGGTTTCTCAAGATCATTATGCGGCAGGCGAGCCAGCTGGAGTCGATCATCCTTGATCTGCTGGAGTTGTCGCGGCTGGAGCAGAGCTCGGCGCAGCCGCTTGACCGGCACGAGACCTCTGTGGCAGGCGTTCTGAAGAGCGCGATCGAACTGGGTCAGAGGCACGCGAACGGGCAACGCGTGACGGTTTCGCTCGCGTGTGAGGAAGGGCTGACCGCGAGGATGCATGCGGGGG
>CAZXVN010000595.1:0-4613 GCA_964643945.1 uncultured Lentisphaeraceae bacterium
CGTCACGTAGACAACCTGCCCGGAGCCTCTTGAATTGCTGGCAAGGACATATTTTTATGGTTCATGATAACAGGGTTTGCGCTGCTTCTGCAAGACGGAAAATCCGACCCGGCAATTCTCAATATTCTCAATATTTTCTCGTCGCCACCGCTTCAGCCAGGCGGTACTGTTTCCGGAAAAAGGCCGTCCACTCGCGTAGAGTGTCGAGACGTTGCACCTTGTCGTAGGCCGTGATCGCACTGGACCATGTGAGTGAGACGGGCCGGTCCGGCATCGCCTCTAGCAGCCGCATGGCCTCGGGGTTTTTCTCAGGGCCACCGTGCTCCATGACCGCCCGCCACGCGCGTTTCAATTCATCCCCCGAATCTATACACATGGCGCGGATCAGATCGCGCTGGATGCCGAAATGCACCCCGGTCCAGCGTGGCTCGTAGAGAAAAGACTGCCCCAGCCGATAAGCGTCCACATCCGGCTGCCACAGCGGGTCCGCGAGATGTGGGCGATGCCTCTCAAACGCAGCCTGCAACACGGGGTCGTCGGAAGGGTAGAAGTCGCGCCGGATCGGCAGCCGACGCAGCGCAAACCGGCGCGGGCCTCCAGGCGTACCCACGCGATAGTTCCACAGCCGCTGCCCCTCCTCGCCAAGCAGGAACTCGATAAAGCGCACCGCCAGCTCACGGTGAGGCGCGCCGCGCAGCAGACTCACCGGGTCGGCGGTCACACTCGACCCGCCCAGCGGTGTCACATAGGCCATGGCCGGCCGTCCTCCCGGAGGCGTGGACATCTCCGCCTGGAGCCGCCCGAAGAAATCGATGGAGATTCCTGCCGCGACCGCGCCCGCGCTCACGTCCACGGGGACCCGGCTTGACACGTCCGTGAAGTAGCGCGCGTTCGCGCCGATGCGGCGCACCAGCTTAACACCCGCCAACCAGCCGCGTTCAACCGCCTCTTGATAAGCTGGCGGCACCTCCGGCGGCCGTTCGTCACCACTCCTTCCGGCCGGCGAAAAAGCCGCCTCATAGATGCGGATCTGCTCAGGGGTGTATCCGGCCGCCGCCACGGACTTGGCGCATTGTGTGTGAACGATCATCTCAAACGCCTTGGCCACGCTCCCGCTTTTTGTGGGGTCCGCCAGGCCGAGCTGTCCGAAGTAACGCGGATCGGTCAGGTCATCCCAAGCGGCAGGCGGGTTCGCGATGCCAAGATCGGCCAGACGGTCGGCGTTGTAGCAGATGCCGAACGCGCTGAGCACGCTGCCGTAATAGGCGTCGCCACGCCAGACCTCGCCGTTCATCTCACGCGGGATCAGCACCCGGCCGTCGGTGTCCTCGAACACGCCCGCAGGCGGGCCGCCCTCGCCCCACGCCGGAACCGTGAGCCCCTGTTGCCCGGCCTTCTCGTGGTCGTACACGCCGCCGCCAAACAAGAGGTCCATGCGGCTCGTGATCTTATCCGGCGCGTCCAACGCCCTGAACGCCTGCCACAAAGCCAGAGCCTCGGGAGCCTCCGGCGGTTTGCGGGCCAGAATGATCTCGGCTCCGTCTGCGGGCCAGGCGACCGCCTGCGCCTTGAAGGCCTGTTTCGCAGAGGCCGTGTATTCTGACGCGAGATAACGCATGATCTCTGTCGTGCCGCCGACCACGCGCCAGTCGATCCGCACCGGGCGGCCGTACTTCGTCTGGTGCCACTGCGAGAACCCGCAGGCAAACTCCTGACGGAACGCCTCGTTGTGCGGTGTGACGATGACCAGTTCGGGGTCGCCCGCACGCCAGTCGCTCACAGCGGTCTCGCGCCGGAAGACAAACGGCAAAGCGACAACCAAAACCGCGCTCAAAAGAACCAGCACCCGTTTCATACTGTCTTTCCGTTTAACCGTCCCGCACCGGCCCCTGCGCCCACATGTCGTTTACTTCATTTTGTGCGGCAGATCAAAGGCGTTCATCTCCGGGGTTGAATAACGGCCGTCGCCCGGGCCGAAGTGTTTCTTCAGCCGCGTGGAGTAGGTTGTCACACGGATCACGTCCTCGCCCGGAACAAACGTGAGGATCCTCAGCCAGCCGTCGCCGCCGTTATCCAGACCTTGATAATCCGCGAGCACGCTGTAGACCGTGTTGCCCTGATCACCGGTCAAGATCTGACGGCCGACCGAGAGATGGCCGGACAGAATCAGAAAGATGTTTTTGTGCTTCTTCGCAAAATTGTCCCATGTCCTTTGCCCCTCCGGCGTGAGACCCGCACCGTTATTGTCGAACGAGTGAACCGCAACGATGACGCGGCATCCGGGATGCTCCGCCACCCTGTCGTTGGCCCACTGATAAACAAGTTCATTCGGGTTGAAAGTCAGCGCGACAATCATGAACTTCAAGCCTGCTGCGGAGAAGAAATGATACGTGTTGTCATTGCTCTTGGCGTAGTGTCCCCCGAAGCCGGGCTGCCGTTCAAAGCGGCTTACGGGGAAATACGTGTTGAAGAGCTTGGCGGGCAGGTCGTGATTGCCCGGCGAAAAGCAATAGGGAACCACGCCGTCCAGCGTGCTCATGGCCTTGTCCGCGACTTTCCACTGGTCCTCATTCGGCCCGGTCTGGACGACATCTCCTTCGTGGATGACAAACTTGCAGTTGTTGCTGGCGCAGTTGTCCTTGACCCATTGCGTCTGCTGGAAGAACACGTCAGGAAATTGTTCTGAATAAACCTGCGTGTCGGGCAGAACCATGAGGGAAAACGGCCTCATGTCTGTCGCGCGGTCGGGTGCCGCGTCGCCGGCCCGGGCCCACGTCACCGTCAGAAGACTGACACAAAGAACCGTTGCGGCCCCTATCCGCTTACAGGCCAGAGACCTCGTGTGAATGTTCATCGCATCTTCCTTTGCTTGAGCTGTTGCTATTCGCCTGCGCCTGTTACCGTTATAACGTCCCTTTGTTCAGGGGAGAATAGGGCCGGCCCGGGATGAGTTGGCCGTTCTTTGAGAATCCCTCCGGCCGGTCGGCCAAGCGCTCAACCAAGCGGGCGCGCCAGACCTTCAGGATGTCGGACGGGGGAGTTGATGCTTTGCCCGAAAGGTCATGTTCTTCCTTGGGGTCAGCATCGAGGTCGAACAACTGCTCCCGTCCGTCGGCCGGCCGCCAGATGTATTTGAAACGCCCGTCGGTCAGCGCATGGTACGCCTGCTCCCGGCTGTAGCACGGCGCGTGCTCGACGTGCAGCCATTCGCGGATCACCTGTGGCTCGCCTCTGAGTGTCGCCAGAAGGCTGACCCCGTCCACGTGCGCCGGGCTCTTCACTCCCGCCAGCGCCAGCAGCGTGGGCATGATGTCTTCGAGGCAGACCGGCTGCTTGACGCGCAGCCCGGCCTTGAACCCCAGCGCCGGAGATCCGCCGATGATGAACGGAATATTGGCCGATCCCTCGTACGGCTCGCATTTGCGGAAAAAGCCGTGGTCGCCCAGCATCTCGCCGTGGTCGCTCGTGACCACGACAACCCAAGGCCGCCCCGCCTTCTCGCTCCGCGCCTTGAATTCCCGGATAAGGGATGCGATCTGGCTGTCGAGATGTTCGATCAAGCCGAAATAGCCGGCCTGCGCGACGCGAAGGGTTTCCCCTTCCAGCAGAACCCGGTGTCCCTGCGGGTCGCGCTTTTCCGAAAGCGCCTTCCAGTCCACCCAGTCGCCCTTCGCGGGCTGCGGCAGGCTTTGCTTTTCATAGGCGTCGAAAAACTTCTTCGGCGGAAAGAGCGGCGGATGCGGAGCGTAAAAAGAGGTGGTCAGAAACAGAGGCTGCGCCGCACCGGTCTCTGCGACCACCTTACGAGCCTGGGCAACAACCCATTCGGTGGGGTGCAGTGCATCCGCCAGCGGCCACGGCTTGGCTTGCCAATGGTTATAGGTGACGCCCAGCTCCTGCACGAGTTTCAGTATCCCGCCGGTCTGGGGCGCAGCCTGTTTCAAGAAAGTGTCATACGCGTCGTTGGGGGCGTAGGTGGATCCGAGAATGTTCGTCTGGTATCCGCAGGTTCCGCTCGCGGCAACCTGATGCATTTCCCGGCCCACGAGCGCGGTCGCGTATCCGGCTTCGGCCAACACCCCCGGAAAGGTCGGCGTGACGATCGGCTTCGCTTTGAAGCCCACCACGCCGCTGGTCTGGGGATAGAGGCCCGTGAGCAGAGCGAAGCGTGCGGGTATACAGGAGGCAACCGTCGTATAGGCCCGGCGGAACAGAACCCCTTCCTGAGCGAGCGCGTCCAGTTGCGGAGTACGCACGGCCGGATGCCCCAGGATGGACAGGCAGTCGCCCCGCATCTGGTCGGGCATGATCAGAAGGATGTCGGGCTTGGCCGACTCCTGAGCGGCGGCGGCAAAAACGCGAGAGGGGCACACTGCTGCCGCGCCTGCGATAGCCGCCAGCGCCGCGAAGCCACACCACACTGCTTGTTTGCGCATACTTGTTTCTGTCCCTCGTGCCAGCAAGTATACCACACGGCCGCAGTCCGGGGAAGCGGACGCCAGCGCGAATCAGCGATTCTCAATATGGCATAACGGCGTTTAAAGAATGCCCTTACGGGCACACTACGAACGGGTTTCCGATGGATTTCTCTCGTTTGTAGTGACGCCGTAAGG
>CAZXVN010000596.1:0-5519 GCA_964643945.1 uncultured Lentisphaeraceae bacterium
CGGAGGCAGCGACCGCCGAAACACGGCCCGGACGCCCCGAAAAGCCGCTCCGCACCGCTTCAGGCCCCTTTTCGGACAGAGTAAACGCGCCCCCAGGCGCGTTTACTCTGTCAAAGGCTAATTTACTTTGTCCTTTGACCTCTTTCCCTTTATTCAAACTCAGGTCCACGCGGACGTCTACCCAGAGAGTTGAGCGTTGAACGTTGGACGTTGAGCGTTTGTGTCCTTGGGGTTCGGGGCCAGCGTGGCTTTCACATTAAGGCCGCTGTTGGCCAGCGGGGTTTCAAGCTCCTTGTCGGTCATCTCATCGAAAGCCCGGTCGAAATACCCCTGGACCGTGCCCTTCATGGCGGTGGTGACCATAACTCTTTGTTCGGGCGGACGGGAAAACCGCGCGCCCCCTTAATAGTTGCTGAGGTTAGCGCCCCGTGCGTTCCGTCGTCTTCAAAAAACAAGGCTGTGGTTCGCCTCGTGGCGTGATATGATGATTCCCAAGGATGCTGAACGTGTGTGCGGGCTCAAAGCGGGTGCGCGTTCAGCGGCAGGTGGTGAAGAGATACGTGTGCAAGCGGCATGAGAATAGAAGAGCGGGTGGCTAGTGTCCCGACCCCCAATAATTCGCGTAATTCCCAGGACATTGACAAACCGGTTATGAACGGATATTCTCAAAATGAAGGATACAAATTAGGGAACAATCCAATGCGCCCCAAAGTCTATGTTGAGACCAGCGTCATCAGTTACTTGACGTCGCGACCGAGTCGCGACATCGTGGTTGCGGCTAATCAAGAGGTTACGCGAGACTGGTGGGGAAGTGCACGGAGCCGATTCGATCTTTATATTTCGGAAGCCGTTGTTCAAGAAATCGCGGAAGGTGATCCCGAAGCCGCTGCTGAGCGCAAACGGAACGTTATGTCGGTGCCCATGCTAATCGGTTCGCCCGAAGCGCTTGCCTTGACAAAAAAGTTTCTATCGCAAGGAGCTGTTCCCGCGAGGGCCGCGACCGATGCGCTGCACATCGCGATGGCGACTGTTTACGGCATCGATTATGTGGTGACTTGGAATTACAAACACATCGCGAATGCATTGGCACAACGGAAAATAGCGAGAATTAGCCGGTCATGCGGGTACGAACCGCCCGTTTTGTGTACACCCTTGGAACTATTGGAGGATTACCCATGAACACCGATCCCATTGTCTCGGAAGTCCGTCAGGCAAGAGACAAACTTGCGCGGCGACACAAAAACAATCCCGACAAGATCTATCAAGCCATGAAACGCGCTGAGGAGAAAGAGAACTGGCCCAAGGCGAAGTTATCAGTGGTCAAGCCGCAGTGCGCATGTGTAGCCGAAACGCCTTCGACCTACCGTGTGCGAAACGCATCCAGATGAGATCGTTATTGATATAAATCGCCCCAGATATTCGTTCGACGAAAGCCACCACCATGATGTCATTTTTGAACGCCTCCAGAAAGAAAACGACATAGGGAAACGACATAGGGGTCGTAATTCGACATTAGACATTCTGACCGATGTTGTGTCAACCCATGCCTTGCTTAACCGATATTTGTCTAATGTCTAATTACGACCCCTTTTGTCTCACTTGAACGCCGGGGCCAGGGTCCGGCACGTCGGGGAGCCCGCCTCGCCGTAGTCCAGATAGCCGAAGGCGTTCGCGCCGAAGAGATGCGCGACGCGTACCTTGCCCGTGCTGCAGCGGGTCTGCACCGCGCCGCCGACGTCGGGCAGGTTGCAGCGGTAGGGGTCGTCCTGACGCACGAAGACCACGCCGCCGTAGTCGATCATGTCGCCCGCGCCGAACACGCGGTTGTTATTGTCCTCAAACCCCTTGATGAGGTCCGCGAACTTGGAGTCGCCGAACTTGATCTGCTCGATGTCCGCCGCAGCCTTGTCGGCATCGGCTTTATCGGCAGCCGCTAAGACAGCAAGGCAGGAAGTCAGAAGAACGTCGTGGTTCACGGGTTGAACACTCGTCCAAGTCTATGCTATTATTGTCCTGTAAACAAACGAGGTTAATTATGCCAACCGCCATTGAAATCATACACGAAGTCGAGTCTTTTCCGGTTGAAGAAAGGACTTTCATCGTTGATTCGTTGAGCGTTATTTCCGCCTCCTGTTTACTGCCTACTGTAAACGGCGCTTCCGGATTTAGCGTGGAAAAATTCAGGAAAGTTTCCGCTTGCGGCTGTCAAACCACGTCTTGACAGGGGCATCGAGGCCCAGCCCCAGCATGTAATTGTAGAGTGCAAGACGCAAGCCTGTGCCGAGCCGGGCGTGGTCCGGCGCGCCGGTCTCCTCGTAGGGGATCTCGTTGAGGGCGAACCGACGAGGCGGCTCAGGTTGCGGCGACAGCACCAGGCCGTAGCGCTCCGGGTTCTGAGCGATGGGGCTGTGTGCGGTGAGCGCGAAGCGGTGCCAGTAGGCGGATTGGATGTGCCCCTCCGTAAACCGCTGCCGCACATACTCCAGCGCGTCAAGGGTCTCCTGCTCGGTCTGCGTGGGAAACCCGTACATGAGGTAGGCATGGACGAGGATGCCCGCGTCGGAGAAGGCTTGACACGCCTGAGCCGCGCTGGCCAACGTGATGCCTTTGCACATCAGCTTCAGCAGCCGGTCGTGCGCGCATTCGAGGCCTCCCGAGACCGCGATGCATCCGGCTTGCGCCATCAGGCGCGCGAGGCCGGGTGTGAAACTCCTGTCGAAGCGGACGTTGCCCCACCAGGTGATGGTTTCACCGCGTGCCAGCAGTTCTTTGCAGAGCTGCCGGATCAGGGCGGGGGCAAGCGCTTCGTCGGTGAAGTGAAAGCCGGTCTGGCCGGTTTCACCCTTCAGGCGTATCAGCGTATCGACAAGCGCCTTCACGTCCGGCAGTTCGCAGCGTCGGATGTAGTCCAGCGCGACATCGCAGAAGGCGCACTGGTGCCAGTAGCAGCCGTTGGCGAGCTGCAGCTTGATCCACTTGCCGTCCGACCAGATGCGGTGCAGGGGGTTGGCCATCTCGAGCAGGCTCATGTACTGCGACAGGTCGAACCCGGAATAGGAGGGAACGGCAATCGGCAGTCGGCGGTCGGCAGTCGGCAACTGAAAGGACGGAGGACAGAGGACCGAAGACGGAAGATGGCCGACAGAGGCTGTGCGGATGAGAGGTGCTTTGCCGAGAATGCCGAGCCACGGTGTGAACCCTTCATCGAAACAAAGGAAATCGACAAAGCCGAATACGCGCGGGTCAGTGAGGTGGCGGAGTTCGGTATTGACGTAGCCACCCCCCATGACGATACGTGTTGCCGGCGCGAGACGGCGTACGGCGGCTGCGATCCGGAAAGCGGCGTAAACCGTGCCGGGAAAAGGGAGCGTGAGGCCGACAATGTCAGGCGCGTGTTTCTTCAAAGTCTCTTCGGTGAGGCTGTCGATAAGGTGATCGGTCAGCGTGGGTGGTGCGGCGAGCCGTTTCAGAATCGGGTCAAAGGTCGAAGCGCTGACCGCGATCCGTTCGGCGTAGCACGCGAAGCCGAAAGCGGGATCGACGCCCTCAGCGATGATGTCGGCGAGGTCGTCGAGGTAGAGCGAGGCGAGATGCTTGGCGCGGTCGGCGACGCCCAGTGTGCCGAAAAGAGCAGCGAGCACATCCTCTTCATCCGCTCCAGTGCCCTCGGGGTCAAGCGCGGCAAAGCGCGGACCCTCGGGCAGATAATTGCGCCGGGCGATGAGCCAGCCTGCGGCCTCGTTGCGGCCTTGGAGAAAGGAGACGGCCGTCTCGACGGTGTTCAGATACGCGTCGAGCGTCTCGAGGAAAAAGCAGACGCGCGGGGTTGGTTTGGCCTGCGTGCGGCAGGCCTCGGCGATCTGGCGGAGCCCCTCTCGGGAGAAGAGGCGCAGGGTGAGTTCGAGCGAGAGGTCAGCCTGTGCCACATCTTCGCCTTGGTTGTGCAGGAAGCCCGCCAGCGTCGGTGTCGCCGGATAGGGCGTATTGAGTTGGACGAGCGGCGGCGTGAGCAACAGGATTTTCATGGTTGGCCCCGCAGGCGGATTCCGAAACAAAAAACCCGCAAGGCCAAACAGCTTGCGGTTTCCAGAAATTGGCGCGCCCACGGAGAGTCGAACTCCGCTTCCAAGGATGAAAACCTTGTGTCCTAACCGATAGACGATGGGCGCGAAAGTGACCGACACATTAGCAAAACGGGCTGGGTTCTGGCAAGGGGGCAATGCGAAAAGGCGAAATGTAGAAACAGAAACAAAAAACTGAGAACTTGAAAAGCTCTCGGAAAGACGCGGAAAGCGGAAGGGGGAAAAGACAGAATGGTGGAAGGGCGGGAAGCAAATATGCTACACTTTCCGCGTTATGTACATTTGTAAAAACGTTCAGGCCTTGGAAGCCTACACACCCGGCGAGCAACCGAAAGACACGGGTATCATCAAACTCAATACGAACGAGAACCCGTATCCGCCGAGCCCGAAAGTGGCTGAGGCGCTCAAGTCTTTCGACTCTGCGCGGTTGCGTCTCTATCCCGATCCCGTCTTTATGGCCTTGCGCCAACGGATCGCGGAGATCCACGGGTGCTCGGTGCAGCAGATTTTCATTGGCAACGGCTCAGATGAGATTCTCGCGCTCTGCACGCGGGCGTTTGTGGAGAGCGACGGCAGCATCGGCTATTTCTTGCCCTCCTATTCGCTCTATCCGGTCCTGGCGGAAAGCCGCGGGGTTGCGCAGCGGCCGGTGACACTCAACGCGGATTTCACTTGGCGCATGCCAGAGGGATACGGCGCCTCGCTTTTTTTCATGACCAACCCCAACGCGCCCACCAGCATGATATACGACAAAGGGGTGGTGACGGCGTTCTGTCAGGCGTTTGACGGCGTGGTGCTGCTGGATGAGGCGTACGGCGATTTCGCGGACACAAACTGTATGGACCGCGCCTTGGCACCCGAAAACGCGAACACGCTGGTGATGCGCACCTGCTCGAAGTCATTCTCGTTGGCGGGCATGCGGTTCGGCTATGTGGTCGGGCCCGAGGCGCTGATCGGCGCGCTGTACAAGATCAAAGACTCCTACAACATGGACATGCTCGCTCAAGTGGTGGGGCTGGCCGCGCTGAACGATCTGCCGTACATGCGCGAGAATGTGCGCAAGATCCGCGCCACACGTGAGCGGCTGACAGCAGCGCTGTGTCAGCGCGGTTGGACCGTGTGCGCCTCGCAGACGAACTTCCTCTTTGCGCGTCCGCCGGACGGGGACGCGAAAAGGGTGTTCGATGCGCTGAAGGCCGCCAAGATCTTTGTGCGCCACTTTCCGAAACCGGCTACAGGCGAGTACCTCCGCATCACGATCGGCACAGAGGCTCAGGCCGACGTGCTACTGGCGCAACTGGCTTGATGGTGTGACCCGCCACGTCTATCGCCCCACATGCCTGAGCGTCTCGATTTGCCGGTCTTCTGTGGAGCGCCGCCCATGCCGTGGAGATACCCGCCGCCGAGTCCTCCGAAGGCGTGAACATCGCCAAGGTC
>CAZXVN010000597.1:0-16052 GCA_964643945.1 uncultured Lentisphaeraceae bacterium
ATAACCGGATGATCAGCACCGAGTAATCTAGTAACCGTTCCTCTAAGTCGTATGCTCGTTCAGCCATCTGTCTTCCTCTTTTGTTCGACGTTCAATGTTCGATGTTGAATGTTGAACGTTCGTTATCTCACCCCTTCGTCAACTCTTCTGTCACATATGGCAACTCCCGAAGCATCGCCACCATCTCCTCCAGCGTCAATCGCTTCGTATTCCCCGAATTATAATCCTCAATCGGCTGAAGCGACCCTTCGCCCTGATTCACATACAAACCATAATTCAAATCCCGATTATCCGCCGGCACCCGGAAATACCCCGGAATATCAATCGACCGCAAGCGCTCCTCGCGAGTCAGCAAAGTCTCGTGCAACTTTTCACCGTGCCGCGTGCCAATGACCTTCACCGGCACATCCGAACTGAACACCTTCTTCACCGCCTGAGCCAGGCATTCAATCGTAGCCGAGGGCGCTTTTTGAACAAACAGATCGCCAGGCTTCCCATGCTTAAAAGCGTAAAGCACCAGATTAACCGCATCGTCGAGCGACATCATAAACCGCGTCATATTCGGATCGGTAATGGTCAGCGGCTTCTTTTGCCGCAACTGATCCACGAACAACGGAATCACCGAGCCGCGCGAAGCCATGACATTGCCATAGCGCGTCACGCAGAACGTGCAGCCACGCTCCGCAGCCACGCGCGAACGGGCGACGGCCACCTTCTCCATCAGCGCCTTCGACATACCCATGGCATTGATCGGATAGGCAGCCTTGTCCGTACTCAGTACGACCACGTTCTTGACGCCACAATCCATAGCCGCGGTCAGCACATTGTCCGTGCCCATGACATTGGTACGCACGGCCTCCATGGGGTAGAACTCGCAGGAAGGCACCTGTTTCAGCGCAGCCGCGCTAAAGACAAAATCCACGCCGTCGAGCGCATCATGCAACCCTTCGCTGTTCCGCACATCGCCGATGTAAAAGCGCAACTTATCGCTCCGGTAATAATGCCGCATATCGTCCTGCTTTTTCTCGTCGCGCGAGAAAATGCGGATCTGCGCCACATCCGTCTGTAAAAAACGCCGTAAAACGGCGTTTCCGAAAGAACCCGTACCACCGGTAATCAACAATGTTTTGTTTCTAAACATGCGTATCTCCTAACTAAACTTTCGATTGCAACACTCCGTCAGCCATCCGGCAAGAGAACAGATCTGAACTCAGCTGCCACATTTTTGGGAGTGTGCTCTGGGTAACAGGCATATATCGCCGCCTCATCAATCTGTTGCCCTTTGTGAGCCAAACAGAAGTCTTCAATAGCACGAGCATCCCTTTGGTCATCGCCAAAATTTTCAATCTGCAATAAACAGGGGTAACGTTCAATCATAGGTGAACAAGGCTGCTCACGATATTTGAAACTGATCAGCGGCTTTCCGGTTGCGAAATATTCAAACACCTTGCTTGGAAGGAACCCGGCTAAATTGTTTTCAAGGTTGATCAATATGTCAGCCTCCTGCATGAAGCGTTTAAATTCCCTCGGCTCGACTATCTCGTGTATTTGCAAACGCTCCCCTATTCTGTTTTTATAGGCTGCGATCATATCTGTACAATCTCCGGCCCGCACAAACATATGCAACACAATGTCTTTCCTTGTGACGCGCTCAAACACTTTGAGCAAATACTCAGGCGTTCGAATACTATGATAAAATGCTCCTCCATATAACAAGTTACACTTATCTAGGGAAAAATATCCGGAACGTTGCTCTCGCCTATGCAAATGCGGCATCATGTAGTTAAGTATGGTTGTCTTGGCTGAAACCATGGAAAAAAGAGTCGGGCAGCCTGATGCAATCTCGGGCGTAACAAAGTTGTGTCCGGCGGCAGAAAGTATCTTTTTTTCAAGAAGTCTGTTCAACAGGGGCTTAATCGCCTTGTATGCCGAATATGTTAGAACTCCCGGATTATTAAAGAGCGTGTCAACAGAATAGGTTACCCATTTAGTCTTCGGGAACTTCCGAGAAAATCTCCAAGCCGCCCAATGTGTGCAAAACGGGAAACTGACTGACACAAGCACATCGACAGGACTTCTGCGGTGTACCCGCTTTAATGCGCGATAGCCCATGTTTTTATACCACGCATCTCGTGTCGGGAAAAGAAACATGGCGGCAATGGCATTCAAGATACGGACTAAAGGTTCAAGCAAAGCAGCACGCCGATAATATTTTTTGTCTTTCCAATCAGTGACCAGAACTCGTAAATCGTTTCGCCAGTTCGAGACATACGTAATCGCTACGCCTTCATGAATCATCTCTTTTTGACTACCGAAACCATGCGTCTGAATCGCAACCACTGTAACCTTGCAATCATGCCGGATTTCATTGATTAACTTTGCAGCGCACTCTCCAGGTGCCGAATACATAGGGTAATAACGACCGACCAAAAATACGACATGACGCATAAAACACCAACTCCGATAAATGCCAACCAAAACACCATCGCACATGTATCGTTCAAAAAGGCGCAACTTCTTTCCCGCACACGCTCATCCGCGAGTTCCGTGTAATCCGTAGCCCGTCATTCTTTCTCGCGTTCTCTCATTTTTGTTAAGCAATCACGGTAAACACCGATTTGCTCCCAGACGTAATGCATACGATCCAGTTCCGGTCGAGGAGGCAGAGAGAAGCGCCGTGGACCACCTGCCGAAAACTCGGCATACAACTCCTTCAACACACGCACGAGCGTCTCAACACGCTCGTCCGGCAGGATCACGCCGTTGACCCCATCTTGCACCAAATCACGGCAACCGCGAGAGTTTAAAGTAATGACAGGAACCTGCATCGCCAGAGCTTCCATGATACACACCGGCATTCCCTCACGTTGACTTGGAAACACCATCACATCGCTCACTGCCAGCAGGCTCTGCATGTCCGCCACAAAACCGGGACGCACAATATCCCGGCACCCACGCATCCGCGCCTCTTCCTGTGGCGTGAGTCCTGTCGGATGGAGCACATCCGGGTTGCCGGCTAGAATAAGCCGCGTGTCCGGATATTGTTCGTGGAGTTTAAAAAACGCATGTACGGTCAAGGCAAAGCCCTTGAAGGCCACAAAGCGTCCGGCAAACACCAGAGTGAAAGGGTTTCCCGTAATGCCCAGTTGTCTTTTCTGCGCTTCAATCTGGACAGCATCAATCACAGTGCGGTTGAACAGGTCGGTACGACACCCAAAGCCTTTCGACTCCTGTAGCCGCACGTCAGTTCCCGGTGCTATGCGCCGAGCGTGCGCAAGATCATCCCGCGTCAGCACCCAAGACGCATCCAGACGGCGTAAGGAAAACGCCTCGGCAAACTGAAACATTGACTTTTTCACGCCTCGTGCGAGCGCAGATATCATACCTTGATAAGTGCCGATGACGATAGGACGCCGCACCCCTCTAGGTAACCTGCGGAACGATATCGCCGTCGTGAAAATAGCTGCGGAAAAGTGGGCGTGAATCAGATCCGGTTGGATCGCGGTCACCAACGCGGTTAGACGCCTGGCCGCCATGAGATGGCTTAAGACATTCAACCCGCGAGGGAACCGGATCGGATGCTGGATGATGCCTGACGGTAATGGCGGACGAACGCCCGGCAAGGGCGCATCCGCCACCAGATGGACTTCGTGGCCACCGTCCACCAGCTCAGCCCCCAACTCGGTCAGAAAGGCCTGAAAACTGCTGACGGTGGGAATGACGAATAGAATACGCATTTTGAGAACTTGTCGAGGTTAGGGGGTTAGAGGGTTAGAGGGTTAGAAGGTTAGAGGGTTAGAGGGTTAGAGGGTTAGAAGGTTAGAGGGTTAGAAGGTTAGATGGTTAGAGGGTTAGAAGGTTAGAGGGTTAGAGGGTTAGATTTTGGAACGAAGGTTTGTGATGAAAGCATTCAGCATCTTTGACAACTGGACAATTTCATTGGTCACGTCATTGATGTCAGGCACATAACCCAGCCGTTGGGCAACAACCAGTTGCGCATCTATCTCGGCCAGCGAACCTCGTGCTATTGACAGAAAATTCGCAAAGTCCTTTGGCGTTTGCCGACCGGAACCTTCTGCAATATTTGACGGAACAGAAATGACAGCCCGTCTAATCTGATCGGTCAGAGCAAACCGTTCATCAGCCGGGAAACTTTTGGTGATCATATAAATCCGTTCGGCCAATGAAATTGCCCTTTTCCACACTTCTAAATTCCTGTGCTTCAACTCATCCATCTCCCACCCCTCTAACCGCTAACCCTCTAACCGCTAACCTTCTCACCGCTAACCAGCAGTTCCTGAAAATAGTTCTCATACCGCCTAGCGATTCCGTTGATGTCAAACTGATCGACAACCCGCTGCCGGGCACTCGTGCCGTGTGTGCGCCGGAGGGAAGGATTATCATGATGCCGCAGGATGGCCTGGGCACATGCATCGACATCCAGATACCGGACAAGCGTGCCGTCCACCCCATCCCTGAGCACTTCCCGCACGCCCCCCACGTCCGTAGCGATGCAGACCGTTTCCATGCTCATGGCCTCCAGAAGCGCCAACGGCAACCCTTCTTCGCGGGATGGCAACACGAACAACTCGGCATGCGCCAACAAGGGGCGCACATCCCTGACATGCCCCAAGAAATGCACCCGATCCGCCACCCCCCTAGCCACAACCAGCGCTTTGAGCTGTTCCTCGTCTTCCCCCTTGCCGCACCAGCAGAACTGCAGGTCCGTCCGCTGCCGCGCTATCAGGATAATCGCCTCAACCAGAAAGGCGTGCCCCTTTTCAGCACGGTAGTTGGCCACGGTCAACACGAGGCTGCCCGTCTCGGGTAACCCCAAATCGCGGCGAGAAGGCCACCCCGCCGCATCACGCCTGAAGCGACTGGTGTCGATCCCGTTTGGAATACACACCATGCGGGATTCCGAAATACCCTCGCGCACTTGCCAGACCGCGCAAACCTCTTGGCTGATGCCGACGAAACCATCCACCCAATGAGAAGTCAGATGATCCGGCCAGATGTGACGTCCCTTCCGCCATGTCTCGACACCATGGAGAACGCCGATAAGGCCGAGCCTTTTCCGATGGAGGCGAAAAAGAAACCGGAGCGCCATCTGGACGCGGAAACCATGCGCACAGACAATGTCGATTTGCCGCCGTTTAATCTCCCGCCAGCAGGTCGCCAGCGCAACCGGTGAAATGAAGCGGTTTGAGAAACCGCCCAATTCGACATAGGGAACAGCCTCACTGGCAGCCAAGCGACCGACATCGGAATCGCGCCAGAAATTTAGGATGGTGCAAGAAATGCCAGCGCGAATCTGCGCCTTGGCCAAATTGACCACCAGCGTCTCCGTGCCGCCGACAATCGGATTACTGAGAATGTGGGCGATATTCATGGGTAGGAAGAGGAAATCGGAGGTCGGAGGGACAGAGGTCAGAAGACAGAGATCAGAGGGCCGACTCCCCCACTCCATTCGCAAAAATCGTTGAAAACCTCTCTCTCCACTCTCCACTCACGACTCACCATTCACCATTTTCACCGCGCATCCTCGACAAACCTGCACAGTGCCCCGGAATAACGGTCGTACGCGAAGGACTCTTCAGCCCTTGCCCGGGCCCGTTCGCGCATCGCTTGCCACCGTTCCCGTGGCATGGCCAGAAGACGCCGAATCCCGTCGCGGCACGCCGCCGGTGTGGGCGCATCCAGCACGATGCCTTCCTGTCCGTCGGTCAGGTAGACACCGATGTCTCCGATGAGATTCGTCACCACCGGCACTCCTAGCGACAAACTCTCAACGAACTTGGAGGGGAAACCCGCACGCGTGAACCGCGCGTCGGGACGCGGCAATATGGTAAAATCGGCGGCCGCGACCAGAGCCAGCGTTTCGCCATGCGTCCTGCGTCCGCAACAGGTGACATGTTCTTCTAACCTATCAAGTAAAGCACCATCGGCTCCCAGTAGGCACCCGACCTCCGAGCGAGTCGGGCCAATCAATGTCAGATGGACGCCCCTCCCCGGTTCACCAAGCAACCCGATTGCACGGATGACATGACCGATCAGATCTTTCTTTCCAGACACACCAGCATAGACAAGTTGTAACGGCGCAAAAGACCCAGGTCTTACGGGTACGGGCTCCCGATACTGAGACGCTTCAGCGATGTCCACCAGCGGAGGCACATAGAGAACGCGGCAGCCAGCCCGTTCATAATATCCCTGAAGAAACCGACTGATCGCAATAACATTCCCAACCTTCTTCTGTAGCCACCGCATCCGGATTTCCGAGTCCAGCCAAGTTGGATTCATACGCCCCCAGGTGATCTGACACGGATCAAACCACTCCGAGGTGTCGGCAATGACAGGAATATTCTGTTTCCGGCCGTAAGCCAATAATTTCAGAAACATCTGGCTCGGCCCGTTGTAAACAATGATGGCTCGCAGACATGCGGGATCAAACATAAACAGACGGCGAAAAACTGTTCCCCCGCCAAGATGGAAATCAACCCATTGACGTACATGGCTTTTTCTTTGCGGCATCGTCCCTTTCGCCTCTGGCACATAAACAAACCCCTGATAGGTGAATGTGCCATCATCCTGTCGATCCTCGGAACGCCCCGCCTCCTCCGTGCCTGCGAAAACCACCTTGAACCCGCCTGTCCGCAACGCCTGCCCAACACCCAAAACACGTCGCGCTCCGGCTTCTCTATCTGGAAACGCAAATCTGCCCGTATAAAAGATGGTGTCACGATTCATTATACAACCCACACGCTTCAGGTTCCTCCGCATCTCTTCCTGAAATCTCTCTATTCACCCTTCACAACACTTCTCCATCATCCGATCTTTGTCTGCCCGGATTGGATAATTTATCAATACCGCGCGATACTTACCCTTGAACACAAATAAGCTACCCGCTGCGGCACCTATAATGCCGTAACGTTTGAAGAGGTTCTCGATATCAGCCGAAGTCCCTGCCCCTCCCAAGACTGTAAGCGGACAACTAACAGCCTTGCGAATATGCGTAATTAAATCGTCATCATAACCCTGCATTTCGCCATCATGATCAATCGAGTTCACCACAATCTCCCCTGCGCCGAGAGATTCAGCCTTTTTTGCAAACTCAACAGGGTTAATTCCGGTCTTTCTGGTTCCATTGTGCGTAAACATTTCATAGTGCCTGAATAGGCCCACTTTTTTTACATCCAGCACAATTACAATACTCTGGTTCCCTACCCGCCTCGCTGCTTCGGATATCACCTCAGGGTTCGATATCGCCGCACTGCTCAACGCGACCTTCTCAACGCCGAGACTAATGATCCGCTCGACTTGTTCCACTGTTTTCACACCACCCGAATAACAAAGCGGCATGCGGCACTCGGCGGCAAGATTGCGAATCATCACATAATTTGGCTCTCTGTTTTGGACAGTCGCGTCAATGTCAGCGACAATTAACTCATCAACTTCTTTCTCATTAAAGATCCGTACGGCATTAATTGGATCTCCAACATACTTTCCGGGACCGAAATTGACTGTTTTTGTTAGTCCACCGTTATGGATCAAAAGACAAGGTGTGATTCTAGGACGTAGCATGTTGAGAAGAAGATTAGAGGTTAAGAAGAGAAGAGGATAAGGTTTAGAAGATGAGAGGTTTAGAAGCAAAACTTTTGGGAACTCATTTCCATAGCATTCAACATTGAGATGACCTGTTCATACTCATCATCAAGTCTAGCAAAGGTGTCTTCATTGATATATTTACAGGCCAACGCAAACTCCAACCAGCACTGCGTTTCCGAAGCTTCTTGCATAGCATCGGTTATTTTGTTCTTAAACACCGCCTCGTATTTCCGTTTACGCCAGCCTTCAGCAAGGTTGGAACATACCGCCCGTGAAGATCGCCGAATCTGATCGTTCAGAGAATATCGTTCACCGAGTGGAAATGATTTCGTTATTTCAAATACTTTCATGGCTGCAGCAAAAGCATGCTGATATACAGCCAATTCGCGAAAACGCTTTATCAGCGCCATACATCTGCTCCTCTCAAGTGCTCACCCTCTGCCTTTCTCATCCTCTTCTCCTCTTATCCTCTTAACTTCTTCTCACCTACATCTCCGCAAAGTTCTTCAGCAATTGAATCCCCCACCCATGGCTTTTTTCCGGATGAAACTGGGTTCCGAATACATTTCCCGACCGAACCGCCGAAGCAAACTCACCGTGATAATCCGTCGTGGCTAGTACATCGTCAGCATGAGTCGTCGCAAAGTAGTACGAGTGCAAGAAATAAAACCTTGGTGCTTCCATCCCCTTAAAAAGACAATTACAGTTTGTAGGCACCACATCATTCCATCCCATGTGTGGCAACGACATCCTCTCATGCTCTAATCCTCTAATCCTCCCATCCTCCCCCCCTCTCACCCTCTTCTCCTCCATCCTCTCATCCTCTAATCCTCTAAACTTCTGAACTCCGCCCTGAATCCACCCCAATCCAGGCAACCGCCCTTCCTCGCTGTTATTCGCCATCATCTGCATACCCACGCACACACCTAAAACGTATTTCTGCTGACAGGTCACGAGATCTTCAAGGCAATCGCGCATGCCCGAGGCGAGCAACTTCTCCATCGCCCAGTCAAACGAGCCAACGCCAGGCAAGATCAGACGATCTGCAAGAACAAGCTCATCGCAATTATGTACCGCCATCGCATCAATATTCAGATTCTTGAAGATATTCAAGAATGCCTGAATGTTGCCAAGTCCGTAGTCCACCACCCCGATCATCGCGCCCCAGCCCTTCCCAATCCCATTGCCTTCATAATCTCAGCTCCGCACCGGATGAAACGCATTTGATTCCGATAGTCCCAGTAAAACTTCTTCGGCATGGTGAGGTAGCTTTTCAGTTCCTGCTGGGTAATACCCAATTTCGTCGCCACATAATTAAAGTCTTGCTGAATCAGGGCCGGATCATACGGAGGACTCTCAAGTTTTTTCAACGCCTCCTCGCGTGTCATCTGCCCTGTGAGAATCAAGCTTGAAAACTGGACGCGGCGAACATCAAAACCAAAGCGTTCAGGCAACCAATAACCCTCGAAGAAACGGGTAAAGCGCGACTCGAAATGCTTCTGCGGATAAGGCTTCCATCCATACTCCGCCTCCAACAGCGTTAGCGCCATCTCCTTGTTGTACGGCATATAATTTAGGGCCTTCACCACCCGCAATCGTCGGACATATCGCAGATAGATCTTATGCCGAATGACCGAGCTGAACGGATATGTTTTCATCGGCACCGTCCCAAAGCGTTTCATAATATCAAGGATCTGAAACATATCCGTACCATAATAATAATATTCGAGGGGATAGCGGACGCACTCGGTTGAAATATTACCGCCATTCAATATGTAACGGATGCCATGCTTGGCAGCGAAATTATATAGCGTGGCAATGAACGCATGATCCTGAGGAATATCAATATGCGGCACTCCAGATTTGAACCACGCCAACTGAAAATCGCGCATCTCCTCCCAGTTGATCACTTCCGTGTAAAGATCAAGCCCCAGTTTATCAATCAGCACATTGATATTGTGAACCGCGAGTTCTGAGTTCCAGCCCCCATCCACATGAAAGACCAGCGGTCTAAGACCAAACTCCTTAACAGCCATGTGCAACATAAAGGAGCTGTCCACGCCACCGCTTAGCCCCAAAATACAGTCGAAATCATGCTTCTTGCCTGTACGTTCGATGTCAATGATCAGCTTCTCAAGTTCACGATGACCACGTTCATCTGTATGCCAGTTAGGCTTCACCTGGTATTCGAATTCAACACAATGGTCACAAACACCCTTGTCATTGAAATGAATACCCGGGTCTGACGTATCCATGACACAACAAGAGCATACCTGATAAGCTTTATTACTCATTTTTGATTAGCCTTCTTCTTCAGTTCAAGGTACTTTACATCAATTAAGAAATAGAACCAAAATTGCAGCACGCGATAGATAAAACCTGCTTTCCCGTCCAAAAATCCCAGCTTAAAAACGTAACAATAAAAGAAATAAAAGAAAGGACGAATTAAAGGTGGCATAAGTGGATTCCATATATATTCCCTAACCCACCTTTTCCGTTCAGCTTGCACACCAAACAACTGTGCACGCTCATCGTGTCTATTCTCAAGCTTCCTTTGGTCATATCTAAATAATTCCAATGCCTCCATATCAGCATATCGATTATGCTTGCTAATCCATGCACTAATCCCATTCCTGTTGTTATCCGCGAAATCATGTTTTAAGTAACCGATCTTCCCGACTACTTTTAGATGTTCGTTAACATCACGCTCAACAAGCCCTTTCCCTTTCTTAAACAACCTTAGAATCCATGTTGGATAATCTCCGCCATATTTTATCCACTTCTCCATAAAATAAAATCTTCGATTGATATAGAACCCATCAAAAATATTCTCCTCCACTACCTGTAACATCTCCCTTTTAAGTTCATCGAGAAGAACTTCATCAGCATCCAAGAATAATATCCACGAATTCCCGTATGGGTCATTGTTCATCGCCCAATTACGTTGTGCCGCATAGTTCGAAAAATCATGATGAACAACCTTAGCCCCTTTCGCTTCGGCAATCTGAACAGTCTGGTCTGTCGATCCAGAATCCACCACAAATACATCCGTCCACTCTCTTACCGAATCAATGGCATACGAGATGTTCTTCTCTTCATTAAATGAGATTATGATCGTTGTTATCCGCTGCATTGTATAAACTCACTGTGTCATGTGATTAGAAGCCATTCTCGTCTAACCATGCGTCAAGCCTGCCCTTCACATGGTCCAAAGTCTCATTGTTCTCTAGCTCATCCCACCCAAATTGCTGAGCCATGCGTGCGTACCCATCGATCTGCTTTTCGAGGACACGATCATGTCGCAACTCTTTTCTGGATTCTAAAACGAGTTGCTTGTTCCGATTGACCCATAAAACTTTGCAGTTCGCCGTGTTCACGCAACTTACCAGCCACCGTCCAATCCACTTCTGAGAGGCTGATATGCACCCCGTATCAAGGATCACATCCGACAACGTATCCCATGGCGAACGTTCAAAAATGATCACATCCGCTCCTCTGTTCTTCCACAACTTGTAGCGGCAGGCAATATTGGCATCGATTGTCTGAAGAACAATGTAGGGCCAGCGCAACCAAAATACCTTTTCAAAGTTGTGATACCCGAACTTGACACCATCGTGCCACTCAAACCCGGAATGGCCGAACAACCTCGCAAAGGCCAACAGCACCTTGGACGTGATGTTGATTGATCGAGACCAAAGAAGCACCACCTTGTACTTCCGTTTAACCAACTGTTCAGCAACATATCTAGACAGGGTTGTTTTCCCCGCTCCATCGCTACCAACCAAACATATAATTCTTCTCATGTAGTGGATGACTTCTTTTTATGTATCGCTACGAGCCTATAATGCTCGGTACCGAAGGAAACGTTTAAATAACACTCTCACCTCGCTCGGCGCGCGTAGTCAGTTCCGGCAACTCGGGCAACATCGTGAACACGAAAGGAATAGCTTCTGGATCTTTGCAGATCAAAAAAATCGGCACCTCATCTCTTCGTTTCTTAGCAAGAAACCCGACTGAATCCGCCAAATATATCTCAAGCGGTTGACGCTGCAGCACCGCGATGACACGCTCTTTCAACGTCAGACAGCCCGCACAGAAAGCAGATCTCACGCCTCTTTTCCTTAAGATTCGAACATCCATGTCACTCCGGCTGTGCCACTGTGACCGGCAGACGCTCCCAAGAAGCATCATGGCGTCAACAACGTCATTAGCGCTCAGCCGCGCCGCCATCGCATTCACATACGCCTGTGTCTGCTTACCTCCCTTGTTTCGCAAGGTTGGAAAGGCGCTTAACAGGCAAGCCCAGAAGTTCCCGTTGAAGACCCAGTTCAACGTGTGAGCCAGAAAGAACGCGCTTGCTATATTAATCAGGATACTGATCCTGAATATCGACATTATTCCGAAACAAATCACAAATAAGGCCGCCTCAAGGACCACTTTGAACGACATGTCCGTCGGGTTGAGATAGAAGAAACATTGGTGGAGCCAGTTCCAGATAATTGTGTTCCACCTGATTGAACCGCCGACCACAGCATTGCGCCGGGCCTTCTTCAGGAGTAACTTTGCAATCTCTTCATCAACAGGGAGGCCGTTGTCATCGCCCCCCACTGTCAAACCTTCTGAACTCGGTCTCTTACTTTTCATAGTGTGGTCTCATTCTGATAAATCGGCGATACTTCAAAGAAGTGACATCACGGACAGTCTCCTTTCTTCGAATCATCTTGACCTCCTCATATGTCACTTGCGTCCAACAATTCCCATTTGCGGGAGACAGTCTGCCACGAATCAAAGCGGGCACATTCGGTAACGCAACCTCCATCCAAGCACCTATCCATTGCTTTGCACAACGATGCGACATCACAGTGGTTCACCGCCAGGCCATGGGTCGCAATCAACTCACCCGTGCCATCTCCACTAAAACCGAGGACCATCTTTCCTCGTTGCATCGCTTCCATCGGTGCCAACGGCACCTCGCTCGGCACTAACACGAACGGCTTCAATACCGCTACGCAGCCGTTTATGTACTCTTCTATTTCAACAGGTGTAAGCGCCTCAAACACCGCCTTGACGACATTGTCGCCGGCCGCCTCGCCTACTGCCGACTGGCCGAACTCACGCACTATCCTTGATCGGAGTTCCCTAACCTCATCCCGAGCGTTTTCATCCCCCCTCACCAACGGAACAAAAGCAAAGTCGCTGCGCTTCTTCGATAACCGCTTCACCGCCTCCAAAATGAAGTATATGCCTCTAATTGCCTGAGGGGGGCCAAAGAATAGAAAGTACGGCTTGCCCGCCGCTTGGCCGGCACGTTTGACGGGTTGGTCAACAGGATCCACTCCGGGCAGAATGGGATGCACAAATTCCTCTGGATATCCGTACTTCGCCATCATCCTTCCGGTGTACGACGTCATCGTGATGAGATGACGGATGCGATTTGCGTTTAGCCGCCGGATCCAATTGCGCTTGGGCATCAGCGCCTGAACAAAATAGGGGCGGGTCGCCCTAATCCCCAAGTAGCGGCTTGCACGGATAACCCGGGACAGCGTACTCCATGACGAGGACATGTACCAGATCAACTCGATGTTCGCAGAATCACAGGCGCTTTGCAGCTCCAAGTACGCCCGCCCCGGCCCAATTGGGTAATACAGCCGCGTCACACCCAGCGCTTTCATCCGCTCCACAAGCGCCGCCGCCACCTCATCCGTAAATGGCTTGTTAACGTATTCGACATCAACTCCATCCACCTTGCACCGCTGAGTCTCTAAAGCATTAAGACCGTCCCCAGAAAAAATAACACCCCTCCACTCCTTTGCCACTTCCAGCACCATCCTCCACGGCATCCGTCGCCTTCTTGAAGCGGTCAATTCGGTCGTGTATATTCCGTACCTCACTGGGTTTTCCTCAGAACCTCTTTGCGCTCGCCGAAGCGCGCTAATCATGCCAGAACCTTCACCAGCCACTTTGATACGCCGATCATCATTCTTTCCTCCGTGAAACTGTCCAGGTATCGTTTTCGCGCACTCCTGCCCATTCTTTCCCGCAAGTTACCATCTTGGGCCAGCTTCTCAATCGCCTTCACCAGCGCCCCCACGTCCCTCGGCGGAACCAAAATGGCCTCGCTTTCCGTCGCCACCTCCAATACTCCGCCAACGGCCGATGCGATCGAAGGCTTGCCTGCGCGCATGGCCTCAACCAAGCTTATAGAAAATGTCTCAGACAAAGAAGGCAGGCAGTACACGTCAACGCCGGACAGGCACTTGGCCACGTCGTTTCTTGCGCCCAAGAACTTCACTACTTCACATAGCCCCATTTTTCTTGCCTGTTCCTTCAGGCGCGGCAATTCCGGCCCGTCTCCAATAACGACCAAACGAACATGATGTGTATGCTCATATGCCAATGCTACTGCCTCGATCAAGTAGTTTACACCTTTGGCCACGTCCAGTCTGGAAACACTCGCAAACGTTACAGTTTGTGGTTTGGGCAACGGAAAATCCTCCGGCCCCGAAATGCCAGCAGGCACGTCAGCTATACCGTTATAGACGAAATCCATCTTTTCGCCAGGAACTCCGCCTTCTTTCAGTTCTTCAACAGTATAGCGAGAAACGCCCAAGACACCTTTCGCCACTCTCTTGTATATCCAGTACATTGCCCAATTGAAAACTGGTGCCAATGGCTTGCGTAGCGCGCTCATGGGGATGTAGTCGCTATGATATGAGCACGCTAATGGAATCTTAACCCCGTTACACCATTCTGCAACCAAGGCCGCTACCGGGCCATTGAAGCCATGAGTAAACACCAAATCAGGCCTCCATTCCACCATGATCGCACCCATTCGGCGAACCCAGGAAAGATCAAGTCGAGACCTCGTTTGCAGCACGTCAACTCCGCTCTCATACAAATAACTAATGCCATCGCAGGAGCTGTTCGGATAGATACAAACACTCCTTATTTCAAGAAGAGGCTCAACCGTTCCAAGCCGCGAATAGACGAGGAAGCACTTTCCGACTCCGCCGATCCCAAATCCCCAAGCCAGGTTCAGTACTTTCATGGCGAATGCCCTTCCGGTTGATGTCGGCGAAGTCGTTCTTCAGGTACCCGTACTGACCGTCGAGCTTCAGGTGCTCGTTGACATCGCGCTCAACGATCCCCTTCCCTTTCTTGAACAACCGCAAGATCCAGGCGGGATAGTCTCCGCCGTGTTTCAGCCATTTTCGCATGAAGTAGAAGCGGTACTTGATATAAAAACCCTCGTACGCGCCCACCTCCACGGCCTGCAGCATCTCGTCCTTCAAGCCTTCAAGCAAAACCTCATCCGCGTCCAAGAAAAAATCCAGCCGTTCCCGAACGGCTCGTTGTTCACCGCCCAGTTCCGCTGCGCCGCGTAACTCTCAAACTCATGGCGAACGACCACAGCTCCCAGCGCCTGTGCGATCTGCACGGTCTGGTCGGATGACCCCGAGTCCACAACGAAGACATCCGTCCATCCCTTGACCGACTCGATGGCCTAAGAGATGTTCTTCTCTTCGTTCATCGATATGATGATAGTTGTAATCCGCTGCATCGCGTAGACTCCCGCGACATCTCCCCCGGGCCTCGCAAGACGGCGCGGGCAGGCGCTTCCGGGCGGCGCCCCCTCTAACTCCTCCGCTCCTCGGCATCCGCCGCGCCGCTAGCGGCGGCAGTTCGGACGCCACCGTGACCCGTGTAGAGCGATACCGCGTCGCCTGCCTTCGAAGGGTGCTTGACCGCCTAATGGATTATCCGTCATGGCGGCGCGTATCGGTCAACTCGGTCGTGTAGATCGCGCTGTTTACGCCTACCTGCTGAACAGGTCTGGCTCAGCCCTCAGCCGATTCCGCTGCCGCTCCACAAACTCACCGATCGAGCAGATTACCCGCGCCGGGTTTCCCGCCACGACGGAGTTCGCCTGAACGTCTTTTGTGACAACCGAGCCGGCCGCAACAACGCAGTTGTCCCCAACCGTAACGCCGCAAAGAATGATTGCCCCAGAACTGACAAAACAGCGGCTGCCTATGACTGTTTTCTTTCGCTTGACAATCCTGCCGAAAATCGAAGACCCGCGCAACTCGTCCAGATAGAGGGCGGGGGCCGCGTCGTGACTCAGGATTCTCGCCCCGCCGGTAATCACGCAATCATCACCGATTTCAACCATCGAGTCCAACTGGACATCTGGATTTATATAACATCCAACCCCAATTCTAGATCCACGCTTACGCCACGTACTAATCACAGCTTCGTTTCGAACCTGCACAAATGACTTACACAGAAAGAAAGCTCGAATGATCGGCATGCTTCAGATAGACATGAAAGTGGTTGACACTTCTGAAGACGCTCCCGCCGCTGAGCACGGACACTGCTGATCCGCGCAACCGTAAGGACGCGCGGCGCCAGTCTCAGGCCACGTTGAGCAGGCCGGTAGCCTCCGG
>CAZXVN010000598.1:0-8326 GCA_964643945.1 uncultured Lentisphaeraceae bacterium
TGGCGGGCATCACCAAGCCCGAGACGCTCCAGCTTGCCCGCGATACCTGGGAAACCGTTCCCGCCGACCGCGCCAGCCTGTGCAAACAGGATTATTCGTGGATGGCGAATGTCGCCAACATGGCCGCCCTGGCTTGGCCGGAGAAAGCTAAGGAACGCGCCATTTACAAAATGGCCAATACCGCTGCACCTCAGGCACGCTTCCCCGCGTTCTTCGGCCCCGGCCACGACTGGCTGCCCGACCACAACTGGGGCGGCTCCGGCATGACCGGCTTACAAGAAATGCTGCTCGCGCCTGAACCAGGGCCGATGGGGAAACTGAATCTCTTTCCGGCGTGGCCGGCGGAGTGGGATGTGGATTTCAAACTGCATGCGCCGGGGCAGACAGTGGTTGAAGGCGTGCTTCAGGGCGGCAAGCTGGTGTCGCTGAAAGTGACGCCAAACTTCCGCGCCAAGGACATCGTCAACTGGCTCGGCAAGCAGCCCGCTTATCAGCCTCCCCCGCCGCTGCCCCTGCCGTTGAGCCAGGGGAAGCAAGTGACCGTGTCCAGCCAGTTCGACCAGCCTGGCTACGAGGCCGCACGCGCTTGCGACGGTGACCTCAAAACACGCTGGGCATCCGACTTTGCCGCGCGCGACGGCTGGCTGGCCGTGGACCTCGGCGAGGAAAAAAAGATCGGACGCGTCTGGATTTCGGAAGTCGAGTGGCCTGAGACGCGCGAGTTTGCCATCGAGGTCAAACAGGGCGACAACTGGAAGGAAATCGCACGCGGCACGACCATCGGCGCGGACAAGGCGATCGAGTTTACTCCCGTCCGTGCCCGCGAGATCCGACTCCATGTCTTCAAGGCTGAGCGTCCGATCAACATCAACGAGTTCCAGGTATTCCAATAACAGGTGGCAGCGAAATGAAGCCAGGGCCGATTCTGGCCGATTGTGGAAAGAAAAAGTGATGACGTCGAAATCGATCTTTGCTGCATTGACCTTGTTGGGATGCAACGTTCTCCCGGGGGCGGCGGCTGTGCACACCGCCGACAATGGCACGCTGGCGGTGAATTACGACGACGCTAAGGGGACGTTCGCCGTCGTGGAGAAGGCGTCAGGCAAACCGTTCATCACGGACGGGCGTCTGGAGCCCGGCGCGGCGCTGAAGCAGGGGGATATCTGGCCGGATGACAAGGGGATCCACATCAACGCACACAGCGCCGGGATTCTGGTTCACGACGGCGTCTTCTACTGGTATGGTGAGCACAAGATCGATGGCGGTGCGGGGAATGTCGCACACGTCGGCGTCCATGTCTATTCCTCGCGCGACTTGCGGAACTGGAAGGACGAGGGGATCGCGCTGAAGGTTTCGGACGATCCGAAGAGCGACATCGCCAAGGGGCGCGTCATCGAGCGGCCCAAGGTGATCTTCAACAAGAAGACCGGTAAGTTCGTGATGTGGTTCCACCTGGAGATCGATACCAGCTACAGCTCGGCCCGCAGCGGCGTGGCGGTTTCCGATTCGCCGGTCGGCCCGTTTGTTTTTGTCGAATCGTTTCGCCCGAATGCCGGCGTCTGGCCGCTGAACATGCCGAAGGAGTTCCAGAAACCGCTGTCGTCTGAGGAGGCGGATCGAGTGGCCCGCAGTGAGATGAGCGGTTCGCACATGGCCGAGTATTGCCGCGAGGACTACCGGATCGTCCGCCGCGATTTTGCCGGGGGGCAGATGGCGCGCGACATGAACCTGTTCGTGGACGACGACGGCAAGGCCTACCACGTCTACGCGTCCGAGGGCAACAGCACGCTTCAAATCTCGCTGTTGAGCGATGACTACCTGAAGCCGGCCGGCAAGTATGTCCGAGTCTTTCCGATGGCCTATAACGAGGGGCCGGCGATCATGAAGCACCAGGGCAAGTATTACATGATCTCGTCTGGCTGCACCGGTTGGGCGCCGAACGCCGCGCGTTCCGCGGTGGCCGATTCGATGTTTGGCCCCTGGAAGGAACTCGGCAACCCCTGCGTGGGTGTCAATCCGCAGACGAAGCTCGGGCCGGAGAAGACCTTCGGCGGGCAGAGCACGTTTATCCTGCCGCTGCCGGGACGTCCGGGATCGTTTGTCGCGCTGTTTGACCAGTGGCGGCCCGAGAACGCGATCGACGGGCGCTACTTCTGGCTGCCGGTCCGCTTCGAGGGGAACGGCTTCAAGGTTGACTGGACAGACGAGTGGAATCCTGTATCGCCAAAGGGCGGCGTTGCCGCAGCCCGGAGCGAGACCGCCAGCGACCCGGTCTTCGGCAACGGGCGCCGGATCGTCGTGCCGCAGGCTGACGGCAGCACCGCGCTCGAACTGTACACGGGACAGCCGTTCCTCTTCATCCGCAAGACGTTGGCGAACAGCGGCGCGGCGGTGACCGACCTTCAACGTGTCGTGCCGGCGACCTTCACCCTCGACCTCGGCAAGCCGGCGGACGCTCTGCGCACGATGGGCACGGCTGGCCTCACCGCGCCGGACAAGCACCCCGGCAGCTATGTCTTCCTGACCTGTGCGGACCCTGTCACCCGCCGGGGCGTGGTCGCCGGCTGGGTCAGCCACGACCGCGGCGACGGCGTGGTCTTCTCCAGCGTCGCGGACGGCAAGGTCGCGTTCAAAGCGCAGATTGACTACGGCCACCTGCGGGTCCAGCCGGGCAAGTCCGAGCGACTGGAGACGCTCGCCATCGGCCTGTTCGACGACGCACGCCTCGGCGAGGAACAGTTCGCGGACGCCATCAAGAAGCAGTACGCCATCAAGCTGCGCCCGCGCGTCGGCGGCTACTGTACCTGGTACTCCGAAGTCGGCGGTATGGGGGACAAGGCGAACGGGGCGGGCGCAAGCAACGAGCGTGACATCATCACCCTCGCCGAGTTCGCCGCTCGCGAACTCAAGCCGTTCGGCTTTGGCGTAGTCCAGATTGACGACGAGTGGCAGGACGGCGGCCAACACAACGGCCCTCGCCGCGGATTCGACCGCGTCAAGCCCGGCGGCTCCTATCCGAACGGCATGAAGCCGGTCGCGGAGAAGATTAACCGCCTGGGGATGACCGCCGGCATCTGGTTTATGCCTTTCGCGCGCAACCACCAGGATCCGGAGTACAAGGAGCGCCAGCACTGGTTCACCAAGCGTCTTGACGGCACGCCTTACGAGACAGCGTGGGGCGGCACCAGCCTCGACCTGAGCCATCCCGAGGTCCAGGCGCACCTCACGGGACTCATCAAGACCATCCGCGGCTGGGGCTACACCTACTTCAAGATGGACGGTATGTGGACCGGGAGCAGCACCGAGCAGATCTACGTCAACGACGGGTACAAGGACGACAACATCGGCAATCACCAGCCGTTCCACAACCCCGCCAAGGCCAACATCGAAAACCTGCGCGACGGCCTGAAGCTCGTCCGCCAGGCCGCCGGCCCCGAGGTCTTCTTTTCCGGCTGTAACGTCAGCCAGAACATGCGGACGCTGGGCGGCACCATGGGGTTGCTGGACGCCATGCGTATCGGCCCTGACAACGGCCAAAGTTGGAACGAGATCACCCAGGGGCCGATCCGCGGCTCGCGACTCTACTTCCTTAACGGCCGCGTCTGGTGGAACGACCCCGATCCCTGCTACGTCCGCGATTCCATCCCGCTCGCCCACGCCCAGGTCATGACCTCCTGGATCGCGCTCAGCGGCGCCTTCTGGCTGAACAGCGACTGGATGCCGAAGCTCTCCGCCGAGCGGCTCAACCTGCTCAAGCGCACGCTGCCCGCCCACGACGCGACCGCGCGTCCTGTCGACTACTTTGAGCGCGACGTGCCCGGCATCTGGCTGGTCACCGATGCCCGTCCCGCCGCCGGCCGCCGCGACGTACTTGGCCTGTTCAACTGGGAGAGCCACCCGGTCGCGCTGGGGTACGACGCCGCCAAGGCCGGTCTTGACGCCAAGGCTGCCTATCACGCCTTCGATTTCTGGGCGAACCGGCTGGTGCAGGGGTTTGCCGGCAAATTCTCCTTTGACCTCACCTCCCAAAGCTGCCGCGTCATCGCCGTGCGCGCCGCCGAAGGGCATCCCGTGCTGCTCTCGACCTCGCGTCATGTGACTCAGGGGATGGTGGACATTCTGGAGGAAAAATGGAGCGGCAACGCGCTCGCCGGCGTCAGCCGCGTGGTCGGTAACGACCCGTACGAGCTGCGCATTGCCGGCACGCTTGACGGCGGGCACCAGTGGAAGGCGGTCGGCGTCGAACTTTCAGCCGCCGACCAGGCCGCCAGCGTCACCGCCGAACTGCGGGAGGAACTGGGATTGGTGCGCGTCATCGTCAAGTCCCAGGCCACTCGCGAGGTACGCTGGCGCGTCGTGCTCACGCCGGGGCCGCTGCCGGAAGGGACCGTCCTGTTTCCACCTGTCAAGGTGGTCAAGCCTGAAATCAGCCTAACCTCGCTGCTGCCGATGTCCGTAAAGGTGGGCTGGGGCGCGATGCAAACCGGCAAGTCGGTCAGCGGCGAGTCGTTGTCGCTGGGCGGCAAGACCTGTGCGGACGGAATCGGCATCCACGCCAACGCCGACGTGGTGTACGAGTGCCGTCCGGAATGGCGGGCCTTCGTGGCTCAAGCCGGGCTGGATGACAGCCAACTCGCTGACCCGCGCGCCAGTCTGGTCTGCCGGGTCGAGGCCGAGGACGCCGCAGGGCGGCGGACGGATCTTGGCACCACTCCCGTGCTGCGTCCCGGCGGGGAGACGCACCGCTTCCTCCGCGCAGACCTCCCGTCCGGCTGCACGAAGTTGCACCTGATCGTAGACGATGCCGGCGACGGCATTTCTTGCGACCATTCCTCGTGGTGCGACGCCGGCTTTTTAATGGCGAAGGCCATCGGCAATCACTAGTGCCCATGACGGTTTTTCGATGGCAGCCAAGGAAAAGTAAGAATGGACGGCAGGACAAAAACAATGGCGACGGATATGGCAGTCTTCTTCTGCCGCCTATGCAATGACGAATCAGTATTCCGCGGGATTGGTCAAGACGGGGGCCGATGCGCTGCGTCTCTCCAAGGACGTTCAGTTGAGCGGGCTCATCACCGTTTATGAGCATTTTCATCAAACAGAGGAGGCTTTTTGAACAGGCGAGTCGCAGCTCTGTCCGGCATGTCGTTCCGTTTGACCGGTAGCGCGATTATCGGATTCGGGTACCGGCAGGAAGGCTTTTGACTTCAACCGTGTAAACAAGCTGCCTAACCTGAGCGGGTTGTCATGCCTGCTGCGTGAGCGCAATCGAGGTTGAGGGCGAGCAGGAGTTCGAGAATCGCGTCGTCGGGGAGGTCGGCGGGCCAGGCGGTGGATTACGGCAAGCGCGTACTGGACAAACTCAGGGTCAAATGAACCGCCATCGACCCAAGCGTGACGGTGCCGGAGGGGGGATTCGGGCATCAGCGCGATTGGCCAGTTCTTTTCCGGCCTGATCGGTTAGGGTACGCAGGCGATGTGGCGGCACCGACGCAGTAGGCGCGATTCTGGATATTTTGGCAAGGTTCCATAGGACGGCGTGGTAAACATCCTGCCGCCGGCATCGCCTCCGCAGAACGGGCAGGGCTTAAGAGTTCCATAGGACGGCGTGGTAAACATCCTGCCGCCTGCTTTTCTTGCACTGATCGCAGAAAAATCGACTGTTGTAAAATTGTAGTAAAAAAAAGCTTTCAACAGGGTAAAACAGGAGAAAACAGTGATGGGGTAAAGATCGTCATTTGAGGAGCTTGAAAGAAAAAAAGCCCTGTTTTATTGGGCTTTTATCATATTTCTTGTAATTTTTAAGTGGCGCCCCTGGCAGGACTTGAACCTGCGACCGACGGATTAGAAATCCGTTGCTCTATCCAACTGAGCTACAGGGGCAAGAAAGCGGAATGGGGAAGAACGGGCCAGAAGCCGCGCGGAGCGGTCAGAACACCATGTCCTTGTAGAGATAGCACTCGATCTTTGCTTTGGCTTTGAGCTCGACAAAATACTTTTGGACACCCGCGTTGTATTTTGTTCGCAGGATGCTGTCGTTAATGCGTTTGCGGTCGACAGGGATCCGTTTGAGAAGGATGTGTGACGCTCGTACGGTTTCAGGCACAGCGGGCGTGGAGGCGGTGGCGGCCTTGGCGGACGTATGGGCCGTGACTTTGATGACGTGATAGCCAAAGCGAGTCTGGATGACGGGGCCAAGGGCGCCGACTGCTTGAGAAAAGGCGGCTGTTTCAAACGCCTGATCCATCTTGCCACGGGCGAACTCGCCGAGGTCGCCCCCGTTTTTTGCGCTCGGGCACTCTGAAACGGTGCGGGCGACATCCTCGAAGTTCGCACCAGCAAGTATCTGTTTGCGGATTCCTTCGAGGTGGACTTGCTTGAAGTCGTTGGTCGCGTCGAGCAGGGCGACGGCCTCGGTGATCTCCTTGTCCTGAAGCTTGAGTGCGCTCCGCACATTCACTTTGAGCAGCTTGTCGATGATCATGCCGTCCTCGAATTCACGACGCATGGCGGCCTCATTCATCGGGCCTTTGAGAAAGAAGTCATTGGTGGTCCAGTTGCGCGCTTTGAGTGACTGCGCGAGGGACTTGAGGCCTTCCTGACGGTCGGCGTCGGTAATTTTAATGTTTTGTTTGGCGGCCTCGTACATCATGAGGGTTTTAAAGACAAAGGCGCTGGTGGCGCGGCGTCGGAAGTGCTCTTTCGCCTCGTCCATGCGATTGGTCGGGATGATGAGGTGGTTGGTCTCCACATCGTCCTTGAGGTAACCCATGGCTCGCTTGTCCATGTCTGCCCAGATCAGAGGCGTGCCGTTGACCATGGCGACGACATATTCCGCTGGCGGGTCGGAAGGTTTTGAGGCCGGCGGCAGGGTGTTCTTGGACGAGTCTTTGCCGCATCCGCAGAGAACCAGTGCGAGACCGGAAACAAGGGCAGCAGGAAACCGTAGCATCGGACGCATGTGAATTCTCCCAAGAGGGTGGATCCCTCGCAAATGGTTGTTATGATACGTGATCAGGGCACAGGATTCGAGCGCGAAATGTGATGCATCACGCAACGGACGGGGAGGTGCTTGCGCCGCCGCGCGGCTCGGCGAATGAGAAGAGTGTGTGGGCGTACATTTTGGGCGTAATGCCCGCCTGCTTGAGCACGTTCATGTGCGGCCAGAACTCACCGGCCTCGGCAAGGTCGTGCGTGTCGGAGGCAAGTGCGATCTTGACGTCCTTCTCGGCGCAAAGCTGGATGAAGGCCGGATCAGGTTGATCGGTGTGGAAGTTCACCTCCATGGCTACGCCGCTGTCGGCCAGCAGGCCTGCGACCAGCGGATAGAGGTGGATGGGGCGCGCGAGTTTGTTTCGGGCAAAGAAACGGAAGGGATGAGCTAACACGTCGATATCGTGATCGAGCAGTCGCATCACATCGCGGATAAAAAGGCTCTCGGCCTCTTTCTGCTCGGTCTTGCCGGGTATGAAGTCTTGAATAAAGTGGATCGCACCGATCAGGATGTCCCAATCGAATTTCGCGTCCTCGGGCGCGAGCAACAGTTTGCCGTTGTCGTAAAGGTCCAGCTCCAGACCGATCTTGACGAAGGGCGAACGAAGGGTCTGTGCAAACTGCTGATAGGCCGCCATGCGATGACGTCCGGTGCTTGCCCACACCTTTTCCACGGACCGGGGATCGCCCTGCCAGGTAAAGCCCATGGCTCGGACTTTTTCAAAATAGAGTTGGAACGCGTGCTCGGTGATGCACAGCGCGGAGACGCCCAGTGCCTGCGAGAGTGCGATGCAGGGTGCGGTGTCGACAGTGGTGGCGCAATAGGCGTGTTCCGTGTGGCAGTGGACGTCGATAATGTTCGGCACCTGGATGGCGAGGCTGAGTTCTTCGATCTCCACACGGTTGCCGGTGAGCTGGATGAGGCTGAAGCTGAACGGATACTCACACAGTGCGGAGACGGTGTGGTAAAGCACCCCGTTGTGAGCGCGCGCCTTCTGGCCTTTGTGGAAGTGGCCGCTCAATGAAAGGATGACATCCGCCTTCTGAAACGAGAC
Source organism: uncultured Lentisphaeraceae bacterium (assembly GCA_964643945.1). Taxonomy (GTDB): domain Bacteria; phylum Verrucomicrobiota; class Kiritimatiellia; order RFP12; family UBA1067; genus JAHFSX01. The sequence goes on from CAZXVN010000598.1 coordinate 8,049, forward strand.
GATGATCTCGGCGGCGTTCGTAGGACGGTAGGGGTAAAGCGAGTCAATCGCGGGGTAAATGGGTGGATGTTGCAACGCGATGAGCGGCAGGCCGGGGTGCGTTTCGGCAATCACCTTGGTCATCGCGAGGTCCTCTTCCGAACGGAAACATTCGTGCGTTTCAGCGTAGAGATCATTAAAGACGATGAACCCGTATCCGCCGAATTCGTGCAGGCCGGGCGTGGTGGCGAAGAAGGTGTTGAAGGCGGCAGAAGAGGTGTCGTGGTTGCCGGGTACGG
>CAZXVN010000599.1:0-10725 GCA_964643945.1 uncultured Lentisphaeraceae bacterium
ACGTGTGCTCTTCCGATCTAACACCCTCGTACAGGACGCCGAACTGCCCCAGGTGATTGAAACGCTGGACGCCCTCGACGAGCTGACCCCCGACGGCGTCATCGTGCAGGACCTCGGCGTGGCCCGCCTCATCCGCGAGCACTTTCCCCGCCTCATCCTCCATGCCAGCACCCAGTTGGCGGCGCACAATCTCGACGGCGTCCTCGCCCTCCAGGCACTCGGCTTCGCCCGCGTGGTGCTCGCCCGCGAACTCACGCTCGACGAGATCCGCCAGATCGTGCGCGGAAGCGGCGTCGAGATCGAGATCTTTGTCCACGGCGCGCTCTGCTACAGTTTGAGCGGCCTCTGCCTCTTCTCTGCCCAAACAGCCGGACGCAGCGGCAACCGGGGTCGCTGCGCCTACTGCTGCCGCGAGGCCTTCATGCCCGCATCCCCTTCATACGCGGAGCAGCCCTCCTATCCTTTCTCCATGAAAGATCTCGCGCTCGCGCCGCTCCTCGACGCGGTGGTCGCCACCGGTGCGCGCTCACTCAAGATCGAAGGCCGCATGAAAAGCCCCCTCTACGTGGCCTGCGTGACCGACTACTACCGCCGCAAACTCGACGGCCGGCTCACCCCCGAAGCCGAGCGCGCCCTGATTCAGGATTTGCAGACCGTCTTCAGCCGTCCTTGGACGAGCCTCTATGCCGAAGGCGCCGGCGCCGCCCCTGACACCCTCATCGACCCCGTGGCGATCGGCCACCGCGGTGCTTTCATCGGACGTGTGGAAAAGGTTGTCCGCGACCTGGACGGCACATGCTGGCTGCGTTTCACCACCCACCGCGCCTTGGAAAAACACGACGGGATCCAAGTGGAACTCCCCGAAGGCGGCAAGCCCTTCGGCTGCGCGGTGAACCTGTTACGAACGGCGGACAGCCAACGGACGCTCATCACCCTTCCCGCCGGCTCTGCCGTCGAAGTGGCGCTGCCTGAAGCGGACGTGCCCATGATCCCGCGCGACGCACCGGTTTTCTGCTCGGCCTCGCAGGCGGTCCGCCGCCATTACGCGATCCGCACGCTCCGCGAATCTGCTCTGTCCTCCGGTCAGCCGGTCACTATCCATGTGACCCTCGCGCCCGAAGGTCTCTCTGTCCGCGCCGCAACCACGTTGGAAGAACCCGGAGACGTCAAGGCAGGCCTCTTCCTGCCGCTGACCCTCGCGCCTTCGCTCCAGCCGGCGCAGACCGCGTCCGCCGTCCGCAAGGCCTTCGCGCGCCTCGGAGACACCCCCTGGCAACTCGACACGCTCACGCTCGATGACCCGCAGTCCTGCTACGCACCGCCCTCCAAGCTCAACGAGCTCCGCCGCGCCGTCTTCGAAAAACTCTCCGCCGAATGGACAGCCTGCCGTGCCGCCCGCCGTGCCGCCATCGTCACCGCATGGGGCCTCTCTCCGGTCGTCGTGCCGCCGCCTGCCCTGCGCCCAGACGAAGAGTCAGGCGTCGCTGCCCCGTTTATGGCACCGCTTTCAGGCGGCAGCGGTTTGCCGATCCGTCCGCCCGTACGCTGGTCGCTCAAGCTCCGCATTGACAGCCCCCTCTTGCCCGCCGAGGCCCTGGCCGGCATCGGCACGCTCGTTCTCGCCATCGGCCATGCGCCGCTCGCCACACTCGAAGCACAACTGGCTGCTTGGGGGTCCGTCATAGATCCTGGCCGCATCTGGCCCGCCTTGCCGCTCATCACGCGCGCGCCGGAGTTGCCCGGCTTGAAAGCCACGCTCCGCGCACTCGTTCAAAGCGGCTGGACAAGCTGGGAGTGCGCCGACCTCGCAGGCTGCCACATGCTCGGCGAGCAGGGCCTCACGCCGGTCTCTTCAGACTGGAGCCTCTACGCCATCAACCGCGTGGCCGTTGCCGAACTCGCCCGCCTGGGCATCCCGTCACACGTCCTCTCACCCGAAAACAGCCTCGACAACATCCGCGCCCTTTCCAACATTCAAAACGCTAGCTGTTTAGAACCCTCGCACGTGAGAACTTCCCTTTCCCCCGAACTGCTCGCCTATCAACACACGCCGCTCTTCATTTCGGAAACCGCGCCCTGCCTGCCGCGCAGGGAGGACGACGGCCCCGTCACGCTCGCCGACCGCCGCGGACGCACTTTCGTCACCCGGAAACTCGACAGCCGCTGGATCACGGTTGGGTGTACGCCGTACCGCATCGCCGACCGCCTCGCTGCTTCGGGAATCAGCCGCTTCCGCATCGATCTTTCATGGTCGCCCGACGCGGACACCTTTCCCGCCATCATCCGTGATTCGTGTTGCGCAGACCCCCGTTATATTATATGATGCTGCAATAACCAATCGGGTTGCTTGGTTTTATATTACGCGCCTGTAATGTCGGTGCAAAGTCAAACCATGGGGAGACCCTGAGTGAAAGTGCAAGGGTTGTGATGCTCAGAAAACATTTCTTTCGGAAAGGGCGTGGCATCGGAACAGCCGGGATCGCCCTAGACGCCTTATTCTGTTGCCAAGCCTTGATTGCGCCCGTGGCCTCGGCCCAGATCGTTCTCAGCGAGATCATGTACAACCCGATCGGCGGCAACACGGCCGAGTTCGTCGAGCTCCACAATGCGGGCACCAACGCCGTTGACGTCGGCGGCTGGGCGTTCACGGACGGCATCACCTACACCTTCCCCGCTCCGTCGGTGATCGGGGCCGGCGCCTACCTCGTCGTGGCCGGCGACCGCGCGGCCTTCGGCGCACTCTACCCGGACGTCACCAACCTCGCCGCAGGCGTGTACAGCGGCCAGTTGAGCAACCAGGGCGAAAAGCTGGCGCTCGCGGACGCCCTGAGTGTCCCGGTCTTCTCGGTCACCTACAACAACAAGGCGCCTTGGCCGCTGGCTGCGGCGGGCCTTGGAAGCTCGCTCGTGCTGGTTGACCCGTACGCCCCGGCGGACAACCCCGGCAACTGGGTCGCGAGCGCGCAGTTGAACGGCTCGCCCGGCGGCCCCGACGCCTTCTTCGTGCGCGACGTGGTGATCAACGAAGTTCTGGCGCACACCGACCCGCCGCAGGAGGACGCGATCGAACTGCGCAACCTCACCACCAACGCCATCAGCGTCGCCGGCTGGTACTTGAGCGACGACAACGCCCTGCGCAAGAAATACCGTTTCCCGGCCGGCCGGACCCTCCCGCCGCTGGGTTATCTGGTGGTGTACCAGCAGCAGCTCATGACGAACCTGCAGCAAACGGTGACGAACGCCCTGATTCCTTTCGCGCTGAGTTCAAAGGGCGACGCATTGTATCTCTCCGAGGCTAACGGTGCCGGCGAAATCATCCGGTATGTGGATCAGTACACCTATGACGCCTCGCAGAACGGCTTCACTTTCGGGCGCTACCCGGACGGCACGGGCGAGTTCGTGACCCTGGCTACGCCGACCTTCGGGGTCGGCCAGCCGGCCAGTCTGGAGCAGTTCCGCACCGGCACGGGCGCGCGCAACGCCGGCCCCAAGGCGGGGCCGGTGGTCATCAATGAAATCATGTACCACCCGTCCGTTTCCAACAACCCCGGCCGCATGCCTGCCGAATACGTCGAGCTGCTGAACGTTTCCGCATCGCCCGTCCCGCTCTACAACGTCGAGACGCCGACCAACACCTGGTCGCTGACCGGCGGCATCGACTACACCTTTTCCACCAATCTGACGCTGCTGCCGGGGCAGTTCCTGCTGATCGTCGGCACCAACGACGTGGCGGGGTTCCGGCAAAGCTACGGGCTGACCAACACCCTGGTCATTGTGGGGCCGTTCGCGAACAACCTCGGCAACGCGGGCGACACCGTCCGGCTGCGTGCGCCGAACAATCTCGAGTTGCCCGCCAACACCGTCGCCCGCTACGTGGCGGACGAGGTCCAATACAAAGACCAACTGCCCTGGCCCTTGGCGGCGGACGGCTTGGGCGGATCGCTGGAACGTACCGACCCCCTCGCCTTCGGCAACACCGCCGGCAACTGGCATTCCGTTCCAGGGGTGGCGACCCCCGGCGCGACGAATTCGGTTTTTGTTCCGCCCGGCGCGATCCTCATCAGCGAGCTCATGGCGGTCAACCGCAGCACCCTGCGGGACGAGGACGGCGAGTTCTCAGACTGGATCGAACTCTGCAACACCACCGGCCACGCGGTCTCGCTGAAGGGCTGGCATCTCACCGACCAAGCCGATGTGCCAACCCTCTGGACGTTCCCCGACGTGTCGATCCCGGCCCGTGGGCAGCTTGTCGTCTTCGCCTCCCAGAAGAACCGCACCGACCCCCTTTCGCCGCTGCACACCAACTTCGCGCTCGACGCGGCGGGCGAGTACCTTGCGCTCTTCCGCGACAGCCTCACGCTCGAATACGCCTTCGATCCCGCCTATCCGCCGCAGTCGGCCGACGTGAGTTACGGCATCGAGGCCGTCGGCGCGCGCACCGCCACGCCGGTCCAGGCCGGCTCCGCCGGCCGCTATCTGGTGCCGACCAACGCGGCGCAACTGGCCTCGAACTGGAACGCGAAAACATTCAACGATGCCGGGTGGAAAACGGCCGGCAACGGCATCGGTTATGATAACGAGGCAACCTACCGCCCGTATTTCCAGACGGACCTCAACGCCGAGATGTACAACAAGCAGGGCTCGGCCTTTGTGCGCTACCCGTTCGTCCTCGACAGCAGCGCTTCGGTCGCGCAGATCCTGCTTCGCCTGAAATTCGAAGACGGGGTCGCCGTCTGGCTGAACGGCACGCTCGTGGCGTCGAACAACGTGTCGGCGGCGGCGCTGGCGTGGAATTCGACCGGCGTCGCGAACCGCGACGACCCCCTTGCCCTTGACTTTCTGGACTTCAACCTGAACGCCTTCACGTACTTGCTGGCCGACGGCACCAACGTGCTGGCGATGCAGGTCATCAACACGTCGCTGGGGAGTTCCGACCTGCTTCTCCTGAGCGAACTGCAGCTCCTGTGGGCGGCATCCACCGCCACCGTGTCGTACGTCAGCGGTTACCTCGCGCCCGCCACGCCGGGCAGCGTCAACGGCACCGTCACCCCCGGCGTCATGCCCGCGCCGGCACTCTCCCATCCCGGCGGCGTGTTCACCGGCACCCTCTCTGTGACGGTCACCTGCGCCAACGCGCAGGCGGCGATCCGCTATACGCTGGACGGCTCCGAGCCGACCACCAACTCCCCGCTCTACAGCGTGCCGCTGGCCTTCACGACCGAGACCGAACTCATCACGCGCGCCTTCGCGCCCGGCCTGATCCCGAGCCCGGTGACGGGCGCGACGTACCGTCGCACCTTCCTCGGCATCAACGAAATCCTGGCGGACAACGTCGCCGCCACGCCCGAGATCAACGACTTCACGGATTTTGGCGACTGGATCGAGCTGTACAACGGCGGCGCCTCGGCCGTCGACCTGAGCGGCTATTACCTCAGTGACAATCTGCAATCCCCCTTCCGCTGGCGCATCCCCGACGGCGCCACGATCCCGGCACGCGGGCACCTGCTCTTCTGGGCGGACGGCTACGACTCCAAGCCCGGCCTCAGCCTGACGCGCACCTTCTGGCCCAACTACGGCTTCGTCACGCGCTCCTACCACACGAACTTCAAGCTCGCGGCCACCGGCGAGGAGGTCGGACTCTTCAGCCCCCACGGCACCCGGGTCGACGGGGTGGTCTACGGCCCCGACATGACCAACCGCTGGTACGGGGAGAAGGCGGAGGACTGGCAGCAGGGCGACCTCTCGTTGGGGCGCTATCCCGACGGCGGGGCCACCTGGGGGTATTTCGGCGAGCCCACGGCGGGCACGACCAACCGGCTGCCGCAGCTCGCGCAGAACCTGTACCGCGCGCCCATGGTCACGGTCTCGCCCGCCGAGCCGCTCTTCGTCACCGGCCCGGTAACCGTCACGCTGTCCGCAGGCCCGGGCGTGACCGCCATCCGCTACACCCTCGACAGCAGCCAGCCGAACTCCTCGTCCCTGCTCTACACCAACGCGCTCACCGTCACGAGCAACACCGTGGTGCGCGCCCGCGCTTTCGCAAACGGGCTCCACCCCAGTATGGTGACCACCCGCACGTTCCTCGTCAACCAGCGCAAGCCCGACCTGCCCGTCGTGTCGTTCGTCATCGACCCCCTCCTGCTCTACGACAACGTCTACGGCATTTTCAAAAACAACCTGAAGGAGCGCGAGGTGCCGGGCTCGATCCAGTTCTGCACGACCCCGACGAACACGGCCTTCCAGATCGACGCGGGCTTCCGCATGTTCAGCCTCAACACGTTCTTAAAAGCGCAGAAGCCTTTGACGGTCTACCTCGCCGGCAAATACGGCACCGCCGAGATCGGCTACCAGCTTTTTCCAGAGAAGCCGATCGGGCGCTTCGACCGCTTTGTGCTGCGCAACGGTTGCGATGACTGGGCGTACGCGTACTTCCGCGATGGCCTGGCCGCGAAAATCTTCGAAGGCCAGATCCACAACGCCCTGCAGGGCTACCGGCCGACCGCCTCTTACCTCAACGGCAAATACTACGGCCTGTTCAACATCCGCGAGAAGCTGGACGAGATGTACTTCGTCAAAAACTATGGCGTCCCCTTGGCCGACATCGATTACTTCGAGATGGACGGCGGCGGCACCGGCGCCACGCCGCTCATCACCTCCGGCAGCGCTGCAAGCTGGCTGGCGCTGATGGACTTTCTCTCCACGCACAGCCTCGCCGATCCGGCGAATTACGCGTATGTCCGCACGCAGGTCGACGTCGAAGACCTGATGGACTTCGTCATCGCCGAGTCGTTTGTCGCGAATTTCAACGCGTGGTTCTGGAACCGCAAGTGGTGGCGCGACCGCGGCCCGGAAGGCCGATGGCGCTGGTGCTTCTTCGACCTTGATTATGCTTTCCGAGGCGATGTCAATCAGAACGTCCTCGCCGACATGGCCGCGAACATGGAGATTTTCCGCGAGTTGCTCGACAATCAGGAGTTTCGCACCTACTTCGCGCAGCGCTTCGCCGCGCACGTCAACAGCACCTTCAACCCCGACCGCGTGATCCCGATCATCGACCGCGAAGCCGCCCGCATCCGCAACGAGATGACCTACCACGTGGCGCTCTACGGCACCCAGGACGGCATCCCGTCGGTCGCGGCCTGGGAGACTCAGGTGGAGGAGATTCGCAGCTTCGCACGGGCGCGTCCAGCCGTCGTGCTCCAGCAGCTCGCGACGATGTTCGGTTCGGGCGCGACCGCACAGGTCAGCGTACAAGTCCCCTCAGGCGGAGGCCGCTCGCTGGCGAACTACGTGCCGCTGAATCGCGATGCCGCCAACGTGTTTATCGCCGGAGTGCCCTTGCAGCTCGAGGCGCACCCGGATATCGGCCAGTCGTTTGTCCGCTGGGAGATCACAGGCAATCAGATCGCGGCGACAACGTTCTTTGCCGCCGGTTCGGTGTGGCGATACAACGACGCGGTCACGAACGACATTCCGGGCTGGTCCGGTCCGGGATTCAACGATTCGGCCTGGCCGTCGGGCGCCGCGCAGCTCGGATACGGCGACGGCGATGAGGCTACTACCATTAGTTACGGCAGCGACTCCAACAACAAGCGGATTACTTACTGTTTCCGGAAGGCGGTTGCGGTTACGAACGCTTCGCTGCTCAGCAGCCTCGAAGTGGGGCTGCTGCGCGACGACGGCGCCGTCGTATACATCAACGGGCGGGAAGTGTTGCGCTCGAACATGCCGGGGGGCGTCATTACTCGCACGACGACGGCCTCGGCCAATATTGAGGATAACAACTACTATGTCTACAGCCTGTCTCCGACCAACGTCACGGAGGGGACCAATATCGTAGCAGTGGAGGTGCATCAGTCGGGAGGCGGCAGCAGCGACGTCAGCTTCGACATGTACCTGACCGGCGTGCGCAACCTGTCCTCCTCCACGCAGACGAACTACAATAAGCAGATCACGATCACACCGGCCTCCGGCCTAGTTGTCCATGCCGTTTTCGCACCGACCGGCGAGAGCCTCCTGCCCTCGGTCGTGAGCGGCACCCTCACGCTGACGGCGGCAGGCTCGCCCTGGCTGGCCACGGGCGACGTTTACGTTCCGTCCAACACCTGTCTGGCCGTCGGGCCCGGCGTCACGATCAAGATGCCGGACGGCGCGAGCATCTACGTGCAGGGCGAGCTGCGGATGACGGGTACGGCCGCCGCGCCCGTGTACATCGGGCCGAACACCAACGACAGCGCGAGGGCGCGGGTCTACGTGAACCCGGCGCTGGCCCGTGCGGCCGACCTCGTGCCGTTCTGGGGCGGCATCTCCTTCGACCGCGCCGACCACCCCGGCTATCTTTCAAACGTCGTCATCCGTGGCGCAACATTGATTGCGGCCGAACCAGTCAAGATGATCGCCGCCGTTTCCGCGTCCCGCACGGATATGGTTCTGCACGGGCTCGACGTCGATGACTCTCAGCTTCCCGTCATCATCTGGGACTGCGACTCTTTTGTCCTCGTCAAGAGCCGCCTGCACATCACCGTCATCGGCGACGCTTTGAAAGTCACGCGCGTTGCCCACACCCGTATCGAGAACTGCGACATGTACTGCGGCCTCGACATCATCGACACGGACGCCATCGACTTCGGGGATCTCCCCGGCGACTGTATCGTCCGCAATAATTACTTCCACGACTTCATGGGGCCCAATAACGACGGCTTCGACCTCGGCGAGGGCGCGCTGGGCATTCTCCTTGAGAGCAACCTCATCGAACGCTGCTTCGACAAGGGCATCTCCTGCGGAGGAGGTTCCACCGTCACCCTCCGCCACAACGTCATCCGCGATGTGGACATGGGCATCGGCGTCAAGGACGCAGGCTCGCACGCCCTGGCCGAGAACAACACCTTCCAGAACCTCTCCCACGCCGTGTCCGCGTACGAGAAGGTCATCGGCCGCGGCGGCGCCTCGGCCACGGTGCGCAACTGCATCGTCTCGCAGGCCCGCGTGTCTCCCTTCTATAACGACCCGTACTCCACGGTCGACGTGTCCTACACCCTCTCGGACACCGATCCCGTCCCCGGCACCGGCAACGTGGTCGGCGACCCGCTCTTCCTGAACGCCGACACCGGCAACTACAACCTCCAGACCGGCTCGCCCGCCATCGACTCGGGCGCGCCCGGTTCCGCCGCCGATCCCGACGGCAGCCGGGCCGACATGGGCGCGTTCGCGTTCGACTGGCGTGCGGGGCACGCGGTGCTCTCGGAGATCCATTATCACCCGGCCGTGGCCGGGCAGGCGGAGTATGTCGAGCTGACCAACCCGGGCGGCGCGCCGCTCGACCTGACGGGCTACAGCTTCGCGAAGGGCTTCACGTACGCCTTCCCCGGGGGCACGGTCCTGAATCCCGGGGCCTATCTGGTGATCGCCTCCAGCCCCTCAGTCCCTTACGGCGCCCCTGCGCTGGTCTGGACGGCCGGCACGCTCGACAACGCCGGCGAGACGGTCCAGCTGATCGACGCGGTGTCGAACGAGATCGACCGGGTGGCGTACAAGCCGGCCGCGCCGTGGCCCACCGAGCCCGACGGACAGGGCAGCGCGCTCGCGCTCATCTCTCCGCGCTGGAACAACGCGCTGCCCACGAGCTGGCGGGCGAGCGCGCTGCCGGGCGGCACGCCCGGCGGCCCGGAGCTGGCCGCCCACGACACGCCCACCTGGTGGCTGGCGCAGTTGGGAGCGGTGAACAGTTTCGACGCGGCGGCGACGGACGACTGGGATCTCGACGGCATGCCCAACTGGGCCGAATACGTTGCCGGAACGCAGCCCACGAACGTGAACAGCGTGCTGCAGGTGGACATCGCGGCTTTGGGCAACAGCCCGGTGGCGGCATGTCCCACGATACCGGCCGGCGCCGAGTACGGCGGAAAGCAACGTTACTACTCGCTGGAGGGCCGGACCAATCTGGTGACCGGAACGTGGTTGGACATCGCCGGTTACACGGACATCCTCGGAACCGGCCAGACCATCCTGTACACGAACCCGCCGTCCGGCACCGGGTTCGTCCGCGCCAAGGCCACGCTCCGCTAAGGCGGCACGAGCAGACGGCACCGCAGCCCTTCAGGCGAGGGCGTCCTGCGCGACATTCTGCTCGCGCTGGAGACAGTCGAGTTCGCCCGCGTTGCGCTCCCACGCTTCGGTGAGTGCGCTGAGCTGGTCCTGCACGTATTTGAGACGCCGGTTGGTGGCCGCGAAGTCGGTCTCCGGCGTAGGGTTGAAGAGCACAGCGGAGAGCTTCTCCAATTCGGCTTCCAGCTCAGCGATACGCGCCTCGGCTTGGGTCACTTTCTCCTTCAGCGCCCGGATGGCGGGCTGGCGCTTCGTGCGCTCCTGGGCGCGGGCACGGCGCAGGTCTTTGGCGCGGACAGCCGGATTCACCCCGTCTGGGCCCGGCACGGCGGCGGCAGACGCGGCCTCCGGCTCGCGGCCCTCGCCCGCGACCTTTTCGCGGTAGTAGTCGTACCCGCCGGGGAAGCGGCGCACGCCGGCGGGCGAAACCTCGATGACCGAGGTCACGGTGTTGCGCACGAACTCGATGTCGTGGCTGACCAGGCAGACCGTGCCGTCGTATTTGCGGATGGCCTGCTCCAGCGTGGCGCGGCCCTCGAGGTCCAAGTGCGTGTTCGGCTCGTCGAGCAGCATGAAGTTGTGGGGCGCCAAGAAGAGCCGCAGAAAAGCGAGGCGGATTTT